>JBBRNU010000057.1:0-12316 GCA_038230115.1 Chthonomonadales bacterium
GGCCCGGTCGTGAAAGAGGGTATTTCCGGCACGGACGTCAACGTGATTCTGCACGATGTGGATCAGGGACACGGGCGGCATCTGGCCGACATTGGGGGCATTTTGGAGCGGGGCGGACTGAGCGCAGCGGTGCGGACGCGGGCGATGGGCGCGTTCGAGCGATTGGCGCACGCCGAAGCGAAAATCCACGCCATGACGCCCGACACCATCCATTTTCACGAGGTGGGGGCGATTGACGCGATGGTGGACATCGTGGGCGCGTGCATCGGGCTGGAGCGGCTGGGCGTGGAAAAAGTGTATGCCTCGCCCCTTCCGCTGAACCGGGGCTGGGTCGAGTGCGCGCACGGCACGATGCCGGTTCCGGCCCCCGCCACCCTGGAACTGCTGGTCGGCTTTCCGCTGCGCCCGGACGCCCGGCAGAAAGAGTTGATCACCCCGACCGGCGCGGCCCTGCTCGCCGAATTCGCCGAGCGCGACCAGAACGGCGACGTCGCCGCCCCGCCGCCCTTCATTCCGCGCGCCGTCGGTTACGGGGCGGGCAAGCGCGATACGTGGATTCCCAACCTTCTGCGCCTGATAGTCGGCGAAACCTACGAGGAACCGGTCAAGCCGCCGTCCGGAACCACGCGCCCGCAAAAAGCCCGTCTTTCGCAGCGCGCGGCGGGGTAGAAAAAGAGAAGAATGGGCGGTTTTGCGAGGCTGCGCGGTGAATCATCGTAACGGTCTGGAAGTTCGAATGCTATCGCCATCGGCCCAAACGTTTCAATCCGCGCTTCAATCTTATCACGGCAATCTGCAACAAGGAACGCGAGAAATAGACTTATGCAAGATGTCTATGGAAACGCGCCCGGCTTTCCCGACTCGTTCTCCTCTGCAACTTTCCTTTAGCGGCCTCTGTCAGCGTAAACGGCGAACCCTCTGAGCAAACGCGACGTCTGGTTCGACAGAGAAAAACGCGCCCGCCACCCCGCTGCCGACGGCTCCCGACCGAACGCGGCAGGAGAAATTACACTTACCGGGCGCGGCAAGGCAGGGACAAGCCATGAGTTTGAAATCGCAGTGCGAGTGGAACGCCGACGGGCATTACTATGAATTGAAAGAGGGTGTCAAGATTCCCGTGCGCCTGTTCCTCTCCGAAAAACTCTTTCAGGAGAGCGAGGAGGAAATCTACCGGCAGATTGTCGCAGCGACGGAATTTCCCGGCGTGCGCGAGGTCGTTATCACGCCCGACGTGCATACCGGCTATGTCGTCCCGGTTGGCTGCGTTATGGCGACAGACGGCACGCTTTGCCAGGCTCCCGTCGGTTTTGACATTGGCTGCGGAATTCTTGCATTTCGCTCAAATGTTACCAAGAGCAAGGGGTTGAACGAGAAACTGCGGAAGCGGTTTTCCGAACTCGTCATGGAGACGGTCGGCATGGGGGCCGGGAAGGGCAGCGGACACGCTTTCAGCGAAAGCAAGTTCAACGAGATTGTCCGGCATGGGGCGAGCGCGCTGGGCTTTCACCGCGAAAACTCCGAGCGCGACTTTATTCCAGTCAGCGATACGTGGGACATTCCCGCGACGCCCCTCAAGCGCGGCATTACGCAGTTGGGAAGTCTCGGCGGCGGGAATCATTTTGTTGAATTGCAGCACGATCAGGATGACAAACTCTGGGTGATGGCGCATACCGGGTCGCGCGGGTTCGGGCATGGGCTGGCGACTCACTTCATTCAGGAGGGCAAGGTCTACCTGCAAAAACTGGGCGTGGACGTGAAAGGCGGGGCCGAGGCGGTTTATTTCACGCCGGATAATCCCCTGTATGAGGGCTACAAAAACGCGGTTGCGGCGGGCGCGAACTTCGCGATTGCCAACCGTCTGCTGATCTGGCAGGCCGTCGGGCAGGCATTCGAAAAAGTCTTCGGCGAGGAGCCGGAACTGGTCTACGAAATCTCGCACAATCTGGCGCAGGAAGAGGACGTTCCGACTCTGGGCGGCAAGGCGTGGGTGCATCGCAAGGGAGCCACGCGCGCCTTTCCTGCCGGGCATCCGATGCTGGCGGGAACCAAGTGGGAGGCGACCGGCCATCCGATTTTGATTCCCGGCAGTATGGGCGATACCAGCTACGTCCTGTATGCGGAACCGGGCGCGGCGAAAAGTCTGTACTCCGTCAATCACGGGTGCGGGCGGCGCTTATCGCGGAGCGCGGCCAAAAGGCAGTTCACGCAGAAGGACGTGAACGAGCAGATGAAGCGGCTCAACGTCATGGTCAACGCGGGCGGCAACGTCCCGATTGACGAGTCGCCCCACTGCTACAAACCGGCCAAAGAGGTGATTGACGCGGTAGTGAAGGCGGGGCTGGCGCGGGTCGCCTACACGCTGTCGCCGATCGCCTCGCTCAAGGGGGTGGATTAGGGAGTGGATTGACGCCGCGTATCCTGGCGTAGCGGCGGGATCGGGCTGCGGGAATATGACCCAATTCCTGCGGCCCCATCCGCTTGATCTATCGTCAGCGACGCCCCGGCAAGTTATCGGGTAATATATGCCAGCATCAAAAAAAATGGTTCCCTGCCCGCTCGTTATCAACGGCCCAGCGAACGGGAACGCGCGGCAAACAATTCTCCTTGATTAAGGCGGGCCTAAAATACCGTGACTGCTTTTCTGTTTTGGAACGTACATCGAAACGAGGAAATTCGAAACACTCTGGTTTCGATGATCCATGAGAGAAATATTGATGTCCTGATGCTGACGGAATGCCCGCCGTCTTTCAAACAAGGCGGTTTGCTGCCTCTGCTCAACACGAGGCGAAACGACGAATACCATTTTTCGCCTGCGGCGCAACAGGACGGCTATCAAAACATGGTTATTTACTCGCGGTACGCTTCGCGGGTATCTTCAAAACCCGGTCTGGACGGGAAGCGCTTTACGGTTCGCAAAATCGAACTGGTTGGTAACAAGCCCGCTGTTTTGCTGGTCGCCGCGCATCAGCCGTCCAAATTTCCGTCTCGTTCGCTGCAAATGCAAATCGAAGATGCGAAAGAGCTTTCGGCAGGCATTGTCGAGGCTGAACGAAGTACAGGTATTGCGCGAACGCTGCTGGTGGGCGATTTCAATGCCGATCCGTTCGAGCCAGGCATGATTTGGGCGCAGGGGCTTCACGCGATGATGACACGGCGGATTGCAACAGGCGACAATCCCCGCTACCCTGGAACGCGCCAAACAGAAAACCGGCGCTATCGTATGTTCTATAATCCGATGTGGCGGCATTACGGCGAACTAAATAGCGTTCCTTCAGGGTCTCACTATGGCACATTTTATTATGGGAAGTTGGGGCGTGAGAACTTTTACTGGCATATGCTTGATCAAGCGTTATTCCGCGCGGAACTGCTGACAAGTTTTCGGGATGACAGTCTAGAAATCGTGACCCAGGCGGGCGGCATCTCCCTGTTGAACTCACAGGGCATACCTGACAGCGAAAATTTTTCGGATCATTTGCCAATCACTTTCGAGTTGGAATTGTAAAAAAGGAGTTTTCAATGGCGGACATAATCGAGTCGCTCTGGCCTACCAACCTGTACACGCCTCCGGCGGAAACGCCGCCCGTCGTCGTGTTGCGAGAACAAGCCGCCTTGCTCGGTCAACAGACGAAGAACATGGTGGAAGGCGAAATCAGCACGATCGATCTTGGAGATGGAAGCCTGGTACATGCCTTAGAGGTTCACGCAATGGCTTTGAATGGCTACACCTATACGTTGTTCTATGTCGAGCATGGAGTCGGCCTGTATCCAGCCACAATTCATCGAAGTCTGGCGGCGGCCAAGGCTCACGCTGCGCCGTTGGCGACTTGCGGCACAGAGCAGGAGTTCAAGGCGAAACTGCGAGAAATGTTCGCTTCAGAAGATACGCGAAATGTTATCAGCGCGATGCTGGCGCAGAGCTGACGTGGCATGACGGCAGGCAGACGATAGGGACGCTCACACAGGCTTGTGTGAGCGAGCGAATAAAACGGGATTTTACGCGCAAGGCTCCTTCTGAGGCGATTTCGGGAGGAGCCTTTTTTCGGCGCAGTTTTATCGCGGGTTACCACAGTCGGGTCACGCCGTAGGAGTCGAATACGGGGTTGGCGCTGACAAGCGGCATCGCTTGCAGCAGGCTCTGCGCGGCCAGCAGGCGGTCGAACGGCTCGCTGGAATGGAGCGGCAGGCTGCCGACGCGAACGATCTGCGCGACGGTGAGCGGCAGGAACCGAAAGCCGTTGACCGCCATCTGGTCGCGGAAAAACAGGTCGAGCGGCTGCGAAATCGTCAATTGGCCCGCCCCAACGCCGAGGGCGATTTTGCAGACGGCGGCGAAACCGACAAAAATTTCGCTGTCGGGGGCTTCGATCCAGCCCCTTGCCTGCGCGCTCAGGCGCGCGTCGCCAAACAGGAACCAGAGCAGGGCGTGGGCGTCGAGAAGGATTTTCACGCCGTCCGTTCCTCGCGCTTCATGGTTCCTTCCTCAGGGTTCTCATGGGTGGCGTCCAGCGCGTTCAGCGCCCCGGTTCGCCCGTTCGCCGCTGCAATTGCGCCCGTTTCCGCAGCGTCGGGAAGCGTTTCGGGGCTGGCGCTGACATCGAAATCGTCGGCCAGATGAATTAGCAGACCCTTCGCGCTGCCGAACCGGGGCCGGACGGGAGCGGGCGTCAGGGCGACGATTTTGGCGACCGGCAGGCCGTCGCGAACCAGCGTCGCCGTCTCGCCGTTCGCCATTCCCGCAATGATTTCCGGCAGCCGGGCCGCCGCCTCTTCAAGCGAATACGCGGGCATCGCAAAGCCTCCTGAACGACGAATCGGCGCGTTCCCGGTTATTGATCCCAGCCCAGGCGTCCGTTGATGCTGATGCTGTAGGTAGCCGTGTGCGTCGCCATCGCGTAGAGCGACCAGAGCGCCTCGGCGCTGAATTCCGCCAGCATGATTCCCAGCGCCGCCTCGTGCAGTTTGTTGTACCCCTTCAGACCGTAATACCGCTCCACGAACGCCTTGATCAGCCACACGATTACCAGCCCGAACCAGAAATAGTCCAGCCCGAAGTTCATGGCGAGCGCGTACCCGGCGGGGTGGAGGGGAAAATTCGGAACCCGAAACCGAATGAAGTCCAGCCCCAGCACGAACGCGAAGCCCAGCGCCACGAACAGCATGGCGGACGGATTGGGGGGCTGATGCTTGTTGACGAGCGTGTCCACGACGCCCGCCACGTCACCGCCCGCGCGCGGAGCCGCGAAGTGGTAGCCCTTCCAGATGTAAAACAGATGCCCCAGGACGCTGCCGAAAATGGTCGCCACGATGATCGCCACGAACAGGGCGCGCTGGTTCATGCGCCCGACCTCGCCCATTTTCATGGCTTCCAGCTGGTGTGGCATCGGGTGGGTGCGATGGATACGGTTCATGAAGAAGAAGGTTGTGACCAGACGGCTCACGCCCGCCTGGGGCAGACCCTGCGTGCCGACGAAATCCACGAGCATCTGGTTCGGCCCCATGAAGGCCATTTCGTGTGAGGGAGCGCCGATTTGCCCGCGCATTCGCGTCAGGGCCGCGCTGAAAATCAGAAACAACCCCACCGTGAAGGCCGACATCCAGAACGGAATGCCGATCCACGAGGCGATGCCGCAGACGCTGCCCGCGCTCAACAGCAGCCCGGCGAACGCGAGGCGGTGCGGCACGCCCCGGTCGCCCTTCGGATGCCCGCGCAAAATCTGCCGCCAGACCTCGCCCAGATAGTTGCGCGCCACCCAGACGGCGGTCACGAACAGGGCCAGGAACGCGCCCCAGCTTTGCTCGCTGAAGTAGGGCGGCGAGGGAACCAGCCCGCCCCCGCCGAACACGCCCGCGCTTTCCGTGTAGCCCAGCGAATAGGTGAACACCTGCTCGAACTTGCGGAAAAAGAAGAAAAAGATGCAGCTGAACAGCAGGTCGGTCGGCATGAAAAAGCCGATCACGGCCATGTAGGGGAAAATGCCGATGGGCGTCCAGCCGATGGCGTTGAGGGGCGGGGTCGGCGTAAAATCGTTGAGCGCGCCCAGAAAGCGCACGTTGATGAGCGGCAGGCTCGGATAAATGAAGTGAAAACCGTTGAGAATGTCAATGGCGAACATCAGCAGAAATGGGATATAGAAGAACTTGCTTTTCCAAACCTGCGACTTGCCCGCGCCCGACTGTACAATGGCGAGCGGCAGTTGAATGATGGGAAAGGCCAGTTTTTCGCGGTTCGTCCACTCGTCGCGCATCAGGCTGTTGATGCAGAGCATGGCGACGCAGATGAGGGTGAACAGGGCCGTCCACGACAGAATGTAGGGCGCCCAGAGGGGCAGGCGCGATACGAAGTAGGAGAACGGATAGCCGCCATTCGCGTAATCGGCGAACTTCCCGGCGTCCGCGACCGGAATGAAGAACCAGCGGCTGGCATAGGGGTTGATGAGGTCGCGGAAGCGCGACTCGCTGCTGGCGTACAGGGCGTAGCTGTGGATGGTCGGGTTCATGACGTTCATCCACTCGGCGCTGATGGCCCCGACGACGGCCTGCATTCCGTAAAAGATGATTAGCTCGCCTTCCGTCAGGGCGAGTTTGGGCGCAATCCGCCGCGCGCCCAGGTTGAGAACCGCCACGAGCAGCGTCATGATGACGGGGGGGATCATCAGCGAAAAAATTACGTCTACGAGTTGGTCTGACGACCAGTAGGCCGTGAGCGGCGCAAGCAGGAGCGCGAGCGACATGGCCCGCAGGCCGCTGCGACGGGAACGAACAACGGCGGGCGGCGAAGCATTCGGCGTAAGCTGGGTTGCGGGTGCGTCTGACATACTGCGGGTATTCCGCGCGCGAGGCCGTCTTTCCTGCCCGGCGCTTCATCGAGGGGGCGTCTTTGGCAGGCGATAGGAGTTTTCGCCTCTGCCTGGCCGGACGCTTGCTTTTCCAGCAGGGGCAGGCGAGCGGGCCGCGTAAACCGGGAACAAAGCGAGCGGGTAGCCCGTCCTTAGAAAATCCGATGGGCGGCGGGATTCGCGAAATGTGGAACCGAGGCTTGCCTCGTCGGCGCAATCAGAGGGGCGGGCGCTTCTACGCTTGCGCCCAATCAGGCTACAAACTTACCGGCCCCGCGTGAACGAACAATTTGCGCGCGGGCTTAGGAAACGCAAACACAAACCGCGAATAGACGAAGCGTCGCGAGCGATTTGAATTCGAAAAGGAGCGAACGGAAATGAGCAAGGATTCTGGTTGGGGCGGGAACCTGGTCTTCTTCCTGCTGGGCGCGTCGGTCGGAGCGGCGGTCGCGCTGCTGTATGCGCCGCAGGAGGGCGAAGAGACCCGCCGGCTGCTGGGCGAAAAGGCGGGCGAGTACAAAGACAAGGCGTCCGAGGTGACCGCCAACGTCACGCAGGCCGCGAAAGAAAAGGCCAGCGTGGTCTCGCAGTCCGCCAGCGACCGGGCCAGCACGGTCAAGGACAAAGTGCAGGAACTGCTGAATCGCGGTCAGAGCGCGGCCCACGACGCCATTGACAAAACGGCGGACGCCGCCCACGCGACGGTCAACAAAACGTCCTGATCCTGTTTGCCTGGACGGTCGCGGTCAGCGCGCGTCCCCCGTGTCCTAAATTCACGCCGAACCATTCCGGCAGTCCCGAATAACAGACACCGCGAAGGAAACATTTTTCTTTTCGCGGTGTCTGTTATTTTACGTTCTTTGTTTTCCTGTTTCCGTATTTCCCTCGTTTCGCTATTTTTATTTTCCTGACGTTTTCTGGCGTAGAAACGATTCGGCGCATTCACCGAAAGGCGGCGGCGTGAACATTTCGATTGGCGGGCGCGCGGGGTTTGCGATTCTGGCGTGGCTTGCGGCGCTTGGCTTCGCGGCGCGGCCCGAACCAGCGCGGGCCGCGCCGCCTGTCGTCTACAGTCGGCAGGCGCTGCCGATCCTGCGGGCGCTCTGCTGGGGCTGCCACAGCGGGCCGAACCCGGCCAGCGGCTACGGCATGGAAACGCGCGAAAAACTGCTGGCGGGCGGGCGGCACGGTGCGGCGATACTGCCCGGCAAGGGCGCGCAAAGCGCCCTCGTGCGCTATCTGACGGGCGATTTGCAACCCAAAATGCCCCCGACCGGCGCGCTCGATCTGGACAAAATCGCCCTGCTGCGCCGCTGGATTGACGAGGGCGCGAAGGTGGATTCGACCGCCATGCCTGCGCCCGCCCCCGCCTTGAAAACGCCCGCTTCCCTTTCGCCGAACGCACCGATTAGCGCCTCCCTTGCCCCCGCGCCCGCGACCGCGCTGGCCTTCGCCCCGGACGGGAAGTTTCTGGCGGTTGGCGGCTATCGCGTCGTGCGCCTGCTGGATGTCGCGACCGGAACCATCGCGCGAACAATTCCGGTCGGCGCGGATCAGACACAGGCGCTGGCGTGGAGCGGCGACGGCAAATGGCTGGCGGTCGCGGGCGGAACGCCGGGACAGTCCGGCGAAATCGTCCTGCTCGACACGCAAACCTGGCGTCCGACGCGAACGCTGACCGGGCATGAGGAGGTCGTGTGCTGCGCGGCGTGGCGACCCGGCGCGCACGAACTGGCGACCGGCTCGCTCGATAAAACTGCCCGCATCTGGAACGCTGATACCGGGCAGTGTACGCACATCATCAAAGATCATGCCGAAGCGGTCTTCGGCGTCGCGTACTCGCCGGACGGCAAGCTGCTGGCGACCGGCAGCGGCGACCGGAGCGCCAAAATTTTCGATACCGGCTCGTGGCAGCGGCTGGCCGCGCTCACCGCGCACGAGGATGGCCTGACCCGCGTCGCCTTCAGTCACGACGGCAAATGGCTGGCGACCGCGAGCAGCGACAAGACCGTGCGTGTCTGGCCCGTGAAAATCGGCGCGATGGAAAACCCGCAGCATACGCTGAACGAGGGCGGGATCATCGCCGACTGCGCGTTCAGTCCTGACGGCAGTCTGTTGGTCTATGGCGCGTCCAACCATGTTGTGAAGGTGTTTTCCGAGGGCGGCGCGCATCAGGCGCAGGAGTGGAAGGACGCGGACGATTGGGTTTACGCCGTCGCCATCGCGCCCGACAACCAGACCGTGGCGGCGGGAACGCAGGACGGCAAGGCGCTGTTATGGGACGTAAAGGCGGGTCGTCTGCGCGTTGCGATCACGCTGCGAACGCCGCCCGCGCCGGACGCGAAAGCCGCGGTCAGGGCTTCGCTCCCGCATCCGGTCGCGAAAGCCGCTGCGAAGGGTCAAAAAGTTCCGCCTGCCGCAAAGGGCGGGGCGACGCGCGAGTAAAGGCCGCCTCGTCGGGATTGGTTGCGCGGAGGCTGGGAAAATCATGAACATCGTAAAGGCGAAAACCGGAGCGAAGTCGAAACACGGACGTTCGGCCTACCCTGCGTTTCATTGCAAGGGGCGCGGGCGAATCTGCGCCGCGTTTGCGTTGCTGGCCGCTCTCGTCGCGTCCTCGATTTCGCTTTCCGGCGCGGAAGACAAGCCGAAAGCGGCGCTGAAAGACCCGCCCCTCCTGATAGTGCAGGCCGGGCATACGCTGACCGTCACGCTGTACGCCGACAACCTGACGCCCAAAACGGTCACGGTCAACAAGCCGCCCCTGCGCGTGAAACTGGTCGAAGCCAGGCCGACCGAGGGCGAGGCGAAAAAGCGCGGCGGCGTGCAGATTACCCTCGCCCTGACCGCGCCCGCCGACTGCCCGCGCGCCGCGTATGTCCTGACGTTCGACGACGGACGGGATGACGGCAAGCCCGCGAAGAAGGCCGGGGACGCGAAAAAAGACGAGAAAGAGGCCGAGGCTAAAGTGACCAGACCGGTCGCGGTCGTGGACGAGACCGCGACGGAACTTGATGTCAAGAAGCCTAACGCCACGTTCGCGCAGGCGATGCCGCTTGCCGGTTCGTCCGTCGCGGTGCGCGGCGCGCTGGACAACGACGCGCCCGCCCTGTTTCAGTTCGAGGCCAAAGCGGGCGAGACGTGGGACATCAGCCTCGTGGCGGGCCGGGCCGGTTCCGAACTCGATGCCCTGCTGCGCCTGCGCGACACCCGTCATACCGCGCTCGCATTGTCTGCGGGCGACCCCAAAAAAGACCGCCGCCTGCTTTTTCGCGCCCCGAAAGACGGAACTTACACACTCGAAATCCTCGAAGCGGAAGGGAAAGGCGGCCCGGCCTACGCCTACCGCCTCACCCTCGTCAAAAAGCCCGAAACGCCCGCGCGGGCCGGGAATTGAACTCGCCGGGATTGAGAATTTGAGCCGGGCAAGCCGCGTTAGCCGGGCTTATGCCAGGCCTATAAAAGACCCGGCATAAGGGCGCTTCACAGACGGAGGCTTTTATAGCCCCGGCTTCCAGGCCGTCTAAAGTTCGCCAAGACAGGTTAAGATGTTGGGGCGGAAGGGAATCTTGTAACCGCCCATTCGCTACCGGGCGGAATGCTCCTGCGCTTCCGCTCTGTCGCCGTAGTATTCGCTGATATGCTCGTACACGGCGTCGGGGAATTGCAGTTCGCGGTACAGGTTGCCCGCGTCCGGGTCGTCCGGGTTTTCGATGAGTTGAAACGTCTGTCGCGCCTGCTGCTCGAGTATGCGCTCGCGGCGGGGCGGATTGTAGCCGCGCTCCGCCACGTGGGCGACGAGCGCGCGAGCCTTCTCTTCATCGAAATCGGGCTGTTTGGCAAGCAGCGACACGATTTCGTCCTCATCCATGAAGTGGCGGGCGACCGAGGCGAACGTGAACTGCCCATAATGCCCGACGTCGGTTTTGGCCTCCAGCGCGTCCAGCAGGCGGGCCATCAGAGGCGAATCGCGCAGGTTCTCGCTCGGCGCCCCAACGCCATCGGCGTTCTCGTAGTGGCGGGTCGCATTCGTTTCGTGCGCTTGCGGCGACTTATTCATGGGGTTTCTCCTCGTTGTTCCTTGCATTTTCGCGCGGGCTTGCCGCGTGTCTCTGTCAGACGCGCTCGCGATGGCAAGCGCGCGGCGCGAAATGACGACGCGCCGTCACTGCACGGCCTCAGCGCAGCGTGCAGAGCGATATACTGTACATATGTCGGTTAGTTCGACGCGAAAGTTCCCGCAACTTGACACGTTTCCCGGCGGGGTCTATAATGATCTATCAATGAAACGCAGAGGTTTCGCGCGTCGCAAAGCTTGGGGACGCCCGCCGCCCAATCCGCCCCTCCGGGGGCCATGCCGCCCTTGCCGCCCACTGTTGACTTGCGGCCCGAAAGGAAGTCCCGCCCGTGACGCTCGTCACTTTTTTCTTTTTCGCGCACCAGCCCTACCGACTTCGGCCTTATGAACAGCGGCGCGACTCCGCGCTGCCTTCCGATCAACTGGAAGATGTGTATTTCGACGAGCCGCTCAATCGTGAAGTCTTCCATAAAGTGGCCCGGCTGTGCTATTTCCCGGCCACGCGCGCCCTGCTCGATCTGGCCCGGCAGCGCAAGGACGCCGAGAAACGCTTTCGCTTCGCCTTCGCCCTGTCCGGCACGTTTCTGGACCAGGCGCGGCGTTACGAACCCGACTTGATTCCGCTTTTTCAGGAACTCAACGAGACGGGCTGCGTGGAATTTACCGGCGAAACGTATTTTCACTCGCTCGCCGGATTGTACGACGCCCAGCGCATGGAGTTTCGCGAACAGGTCGCCCTGCATTCCAGCGCGATTCAATCGCTCTTCGGCAAGCGACCTACGTTTTTTCGCAACACGGAATGCCTGTATCACAACGGCATCGCGCAAACCGTGAAAGAATTGGGGTTCGAGGGCATTCTGACCGAGGGCGTGGATTGGCTGCTGAACGACTGGCGGTCGCCCGACTTTGTTTATCGCGCGCCCTCCGGCCTGCCCGTTTTACTGCGAAACTACCGGCTTTCCGATGACATCGGCTACCGCTTTCCCAACCGCAACTGGCCCGCCTGGCCCCTGACGGCGGAAACCTTCGCGGGCTGGCTCGCCAAAAACACGGACATGAACGTCACGCTCGCGCTCGATTACGAGGCGTTCGGCGAGCATATCTGGGCGGACACCGGCATATTCGACTTCCTGCGCGCTCTGCCCGACGCCATCGCCAACCACCCGCAGCTGGAATTTTCCACGCCGACCGAAACCGTGCGCCGCCTGCCAACCGTGGGCGAAATTTCGGTTCCCGATCTTGCGACGATTTCGTGGGCCGACAAGGAGCGCGACACGTCGGCCTGGCTTGGCTCGGAAATGCAGCAGTTCTGTTTCGAGGAAATCAAGCAGCTCGAAACGCCGGTCAAGGCCAGCGGCGACCCGCATCTGCTGCGCGCGTACCGCCTGATGCAGACCAGCGA
>JBBRNU010000058.1:0-12255 GCA_038230115.1 Chthonomonadales bacterium
CAACACGCATCCCGACAATGCCCCTCCCCCGACGATGTGGGTCAGCGAGGTCAATTTCGACGTGAGCGGGGCCGATCCCGGCGACGAGCGCGCGTTCGCCCTTCGCAAAGTCAACACGGCTTTTTCGCCCGAAGACGCCGAACACCTGCGCGCCAAAGCCATTTTGCGCTATCTGACGGCTTATGTCAACAAGGGCGTGGGACGCTTCTACTTTTACGCCGCCAAAGACGAAAATCCGCTCGGCCTGGGACTGATGCGCCCGCGCTTTTTCCAGACCCTCAAGGCGACGCAAAACGCCCCGATTGCGAACGAGGACGCCCTGACTTCGGACACGATGACGGCGGTGCGACGACTGACGCAGGCGATGCGCGGCGATTTTCCGGCCCGCCAGGCGCGGGCTTTATCCCTCGTCAAGATCGTCGAGCTGCAAACGCGCCTGCAATTTGCGGGCGACCCGGCCAGCGCCGACCAAACCCCGAACCCGCGTCCGCCGCTCACAAACCGAGACGTTTTAGGGTTCTTTCCCTACCAGGCGGGCGCGAACAAGTTTGTGGTTCCGGTGTACGTTATGACGCGCAATCTGGCGCGCGTGTACGCGCAAGGCGAGGCGGAAACCGGCCCGGCCCGCTTCGATATGCCCGACGAAACGTTTCAACTGACGATTGGCGGCGTGTCGGGACCGAAAGCGACCGTTTCGCTGTACGACCCGCTTGCAAATCGGGACATTCCGGCGCGCGTTCTGAGCCGCAGCGCCAATGCCGTCACCATCGAACTGCCGCTGACCGACAGCCCGCGCCTGCTCACCCTGGACGATACGCAGCGCGCCGCCCGCAAGCATCAAAAAACCACGAAGCCCCAACATATACGGTCCAAGCGAGCGCGCAAAAAATGATTGGCGCAGGCTAACGAATTTTGCACAACATCAAACGCGAAGAAATGAAAGGAGAGAGTATGACTTTGAGCGCGGAAGCGGCGCGGGCGGTTTTCGCCGAAGTGGAGGCTTTGCAGAAAGGCCATTTTCGACTGTCGTCGGGACGGCACAGCGACGAGTATTGGGAGAAGTTCTGGGCGCTCCAATGGCCGCGCCACGTCCAGACGTTTTGCGCCGAGATCGCCCGCCGCTACGCCAACGATAACGTCGAGGTCGTGCTTGGCCCGACGACCGGCGGCATTCTGCTGGCGTTCGAGGTGGCGCGGCAGATGGACGTGCGGGCTTTGTACGCCGAAAAGGAGAATGGCGAGCGACTGCTGCGGCGCGGCCTGACCCTCGCGCCGGGAACCCGAACCCTGATCGTGGACGACATTCTGACTTCGGGCGGGGCGGTTCGGGAGTGTCTGGGGCTGGCCGCGCGCCATCAAGCCCATGTCGTCGGGGCGGCGGTTCTGGTGGATCGAAGCGGGGGCGCGGTGGATTTGGGCTGTCGGCTGGAAGCCCTGCTGACGGTGCAGGCCGCGACGTTCGCCCCCGAAGACTGCCCCCTGTGCGCGCAGGGCGTTCCCCTTCGCGAACCCGGCACGACTTTTCTTGCCGCCGCTTCCTGATAACTTCTATCGGACAGCGAAACTGTTCCAACCCGCGTTCGTCCACGCCCAATCCAAGCAAATTTGAACGGGTTTGACGCGGCGCCGGTCACGCCGCTTCGGAAGCGAGAGCAACCGACGGAGCGTCTGTCGCCGCAAGTTCCTCTTCCGAAAGCGTGACATCAAACTCGCTTCCGGTCGCGTCTCGAAACGTTATCTCATACGCAGGCGGCTCGTCCGCGTAGCGCGTCCACACCACACCCAAGTCTCCGGCGCGCAGTCCCATACCGGGTTGGTCGCGCTTGAGAATGACTCGCTCCCCTTCTCGAAATTTATTTTGCATCGGAATATCCTACCTCCTGCCGAACCGGCGCGCGGTGGAAGCAATGTGTTCTATCTCCCCACGCAGAAATCGGGCGCGCTCCAAATTGTACAAACGGGCCAGTTCTGCGTTATTTCCGACTGTCAACGAGGCGAGGCGCTCATAGGTCCGCGCCGCCGCCTCACGTTCTTCGCCAGACATCGCTGCCAGTTGCGTGTTGTCACGAAATGCGGCAGTTGCAGCCTCTTTGAGCGAGCGGGGCAGAATGCGTTGAACGATGTCCATACAAGCAGTATACACCCCGTCTGGCTGCTTGTATGCGCCGCCGAGCAGTTTTCAGGCAATTCAATACAAACCCGATTCGCCATGTCAGCGCGTCCATTCCCGCTCGCGCAAGTTTCGCACCTACTTCGTGCTGTCGTGCATATCTGTTCGGTCTGCCCACATACCGATAAACGGTTCTTTTGCCAATTGGGTCTTGCGCGCCTGCTTGTTCGCTCCTGTCTTCTCCACGCGTTGCCGCAGAAACGCCACAAAGTCTGCGACCTGCTTTTGCGCCTCCAATGGCAGCGCGGCAAAATCTTCCCACACCTTCTCGGTTTGCATCTTTCAACGCCTCCGCTTACACTATATCACGAAACCGCCGCCCGGTTTCTCCTCTGGCGTTATTTTCCTGTATCGAAAACGAAAAGGCGGGACGCAGTAATTTGCGTCCCGCCTTTTTATGAGCGTGTGACCGCTCGCGCCTGGCCTGCTTCCACTGCTCCGGCTACTTCGGCGCGTCCGGGAGGGCGGGACGGTTGGGCGCGGGCGCGACCGGCACGATGGTGTAGGGCGCGTAGGGCTTGCGGACGCGCTTCGGGTCGAGATTGGGCTGCTGCTTGGACAGGTCAGGAATTTGCTTGATGACCGGCGCCCCTTGCAGCGCCGTCATGTCCCGCGCCTCGTTCACGTTGTTGACGACGTGCGGGGTCATGAAAATCATCAGTTCCACCTTGTTCCGCGTCACCTCCCGCGACCGGAAAAACTGCCCGATGAGCGGGATTTCCGACAGCACCGGCACTTTCGAGATGTTCAGCGCGCGGCTGTCCCGAATCAGCCCGCCGATGACGACCGTCTCGCCGTCCTGGATCGTGACCGACGTGTCCGTCACGCGGTCATTGACGCGCGGGGCGCGCAGGGCGCTCGCGCCGGTTCCCAGAATGTCGAAGCCCAGCAGGTCGCTTGCTTCCTGCTGCACGTCAATCGTCACCAGACCCTGCCGCGTGATGCGCGGCGTCACGTTCAAGATGTAGCCGACCGGCAGATACTCGACCGTGTTGCTGACCGTCGTCGTGAAAAAGCCGTTGGTCTGCCCCGTGATGTAAGGGATGTTGGTCGTAATATCAATTTCCGCCGGGGCGTTGTTGGAAGTGAAAACACGCGGCGTGGAAAGCACGTTCACCTTGTTATCCGTCGTCAGGGCTTGCAGCAGGGCGCTGTAATTCGCGCCCTTGATGAGGAATTGCGCGCCCGTCGCGACGGGGTCTACGATGCCGGGAAAGATGCCCGGACTGGTTCCGCTGGACGGGAGATTGACTCCGGCCTGCCCACTGTTATTGCCGCTGAACAGACGCGCGAAATTGCCGCCCAGCGTGAAGCCCAGTTTCTGGTCGGCGTCCAGCGTCACCTCGGCCACGATCACCTCGATCATGACCTGGCGCGGAACCACGTCGAGGGCTTCGATAATCTGTTTCACGGCCTCGTAGTTGTCGGGCGTCGTCGTGATAATCAGGCTGTCGCCGTTGGGCGAGGGCGCGACAAACACGTTGTTTTGCAATTGCAGCAGGTTGGAATAGTTTCCCGTCCGTCCGCGTCCGTACTGCGGGCCGCCGCTCTGTCCCAATCCACGCTGCTGCCCGCGCCCCCCGTAGCCGCCGTAGTAATACTGGCGGGTCTTCTCGTCGCTGTCGCTGTTGGGGCGCGCGTTTGCGCCCTGCGTCGGCACGAAGCCTTCCGGCGTCATCAAGCCCTGCACACCGTCGGGCATCGCCGATCCGGTCGTCGCCCCGTCCTGAAGCAAGTCGCCGTCGTCAGGCGCGTTGGGCGGGCCGGGCGGAACACCGCGTCCGCCGCGCGGGATCGCGGCGCGGCCATTGTTGTTCTGCGATCCTAAGCGCCGCTGAATTGGCTGGCGGCGCTGCTGACCGCCCCGGCTGTTGCCGAAGCCGCCGCCGAAGTTATACGTGTCGCCGATGCGCTGGTTCTGCGTGCTGAACGCCTGCTGCAAAACATACGAAACGTCATCGGCCTGCGCGTTTTTGAGCGGGAAAACGAACGTCGTGGTTTCCACCGGCACGTCCACGTCAATCTCGTCAATCAGCGTGTTGATTTTGTCCATTTTTTCCGCTGAGGCCGAAATCAAGACGGAGTTGGTGCGCGCGTCGGCGGTTACCTTGCCGAATGGATCGCTGCTGGTCACGCTCTGCTGGTCGCCGCCCCCGCCGCCAAAACCGCCGAACGCGCGCTGCTGGAACGGCGAACCGCCCGACTGCCCGCCGCTGCTCGCGCCCCGCATGTTCGACAGGACGGTATTGACCAGGTTGGCGACATCCACCGAGCTTGCATACTTGATTTTGCGAATCTGCGTGTCGAGAGTGTTGTTGTCGTCGCCGTCCAGTCGGCTGATGAGCGTTTCCACCTGCTGCTGGTTGTCCGGCGACGCCACGACGATGATCGCGTTGGTGCGCTGATCGGCGACGGCGACGACGGCGGGACGGCCCGCCTGCTGGCTTGGCTGACCCGGCTGCGGCGGCGGCTGGCCCGGCTGCGGCCCGGCCCCCCTGCCACGCGACGTGATTTGTTTGTACAGATTGTTGATGTTGTCGGCGAGCGCAGAGGCTTCGGCGCGGCGCAGGGGATAGACTTTCATCTCGCTGTTGGTCGAGGTTTTGTCCAGGGCGTCCACCAGTTCGATGAAGCGCTGCACGTTGCTGGCGGTATCGGTCAAAATCAGGGCGTTCGTGCCGGGACTGCCGATCAGACTTGCGCCGGGGTTGATGAGCGGCGTCAGTTCTTTGGCGAGCGCCTCGGCGTCCACGTTTTCGAGCGGGATGACCTGCGTCATGACCTGATTGCGCGAGTCGGGGCGGGTTCCGTTGCGGCGTCCGCCGTTTTCGGAAGAGGTGTCCGAGAGCGTGGGGCCAAGCACCGTCGTCAGCCCTTTGGCCCGGTCGAGCGGCACGATGGTCAGGACATTGCCGTTTTGCAGGGCCGTGAAGCCGCGCACGATGAGGACGGACTGCAAAATTTTGAACGCCTCGTCGAGGGTGACCGGCTTGGGGTTGATGATCGTGACCGGCCCGGAAAGTCCTTGATCCGTCGAGATCGTCAGGTTCGACATCTGCGCGTAGAATTTCAGCACGTTGTTGATGTCGGAACTGCGAAAATCGAACGAAAACGGCGTTCCGCCCGGCGCGCTGCCGCCCCCGGCAGGCAGCGCCGCGACTGCCGCCGTGTTAGGCAGAATCGTGATCGGCGGCGCGGCGGAGCGCATCGCGCCTGCGGTTCCGCCCGAAACCGGGGCGACACTTGGTTTAAGCGGGCTTTTGCCGCTCTTTTTGCGCGCAGTCGGAACCACGCGCAGGGTGGCTTTGCCGGCGGTTTTGCCGGTCTGCGCGCCCGCATCCGGGGCCAGGCCCGTTATTTCGCAGGCTGCCAGCGCCAGACCCGTCGCGGCGATCAGCGCACGCCGCCGGTAGGCTGCAACCAGTTCATGCTCATGCCGTTTCAATACGGTTCCTCCGTGTTCTCGCATCCAAAACAGAAACTTTCAAAAAATCCTTTACGCCCAAAACGCCTTCCTAACCGCGAAACGCGCGCTGCGAACTGCGCGCCTGTCGTCACTGGTTAAAGCCGCGATTCAGGCGGCGGGCGCGGCGCGCGGCCTGCTCCGCCGTCAGGACGCGGCCATTGGGCAGGGTGACCGTGCTGGCGCCCAGCGCCGGAAGTCCGGTTGGCTGCGCGGCGGGCGGCGGCGGGCCGCCGTTGGGATTGGGGGCGGGCGGGTTCTGCGCGCCGCCATACCCGGCGGCGTTCTTGTCGAGCGGGGTCACGTTGATGCTGTCGGATTTGGCGAGCAGCGCGGGCTTGCCCGCCGACAACAGCGTCACGCCCTGATCCGTGATGCTGGACACCTGCGCGCCCAGAAACGAGTCGCCGATTTTCAGATACTGGCCCTCTTTGGTTTTCGTGTTTTCCAGGAGCGCCATCATCTGCTCGCCGATATGAATGGTTCCGGTATACGCCCAATCCGCGAACGGGTTGATCGGCGCGACCTGAATGATCGGGGCCGGGCGCGGCTTTTCGATTTTGACGACCGGAGCCGCGACGGGTTTGGGACGCGGCGCGGGCGGCGGCTGCGGCGCGCTGAACAGGTTGCCCCGAACGCCCTGCGTATAATAATCGAGCGGACGGCGGGTCGCCGGGTCGGTAGATGGGGCGACGGAAGGCGCGGCCTTGCCGTCATTCTGCGCGAGGACAATTGGCCTGCCAGCGCGTTTCGCTTCCGCTGCGCGCTGGGCCGCGCTCAGATTCTGTGCGTCATTGGGGCGCGCGACCGTCAGCAGAACCGCGCAGGCGACGACCGGGAGCGCGAACAGCGTCACGCTCGAAGAAAAGACGCGCACGCCCGGCGAGGGTTGGGAATACTTCAGCGCGCCTACAGGCTGCGCGAACAGGGGCAGGCTATCCGGTTTTATTGGTTCTCTCCGCGCCATCGTTCGTTTCTCCTTGCGCGCCCGTGACGCCAGCCGTCGAGCGCGTAAAAACGGTGATTTGGGCTGACACGTCCACCGTTTTGAAGCGGGCGTCGCCGGAAGTGACATTTATTTTATCTACGACCATTTTGCGGGCCGGGTCTTCCACAAAGTAAAGAAAGCGCACGACATCCGGCTGAAAGGCCGCGCGGAACCGGATTTCCAGGGGCGCTCTGGCTCCCTTTCCAAGAGCGAGGGCGCGCGGACGCAGGGGCTTGATCTCGCGCAAATGCACGTTCGATTTAGCGGCAATCGCCTGCAAATCCCGGATCGTGCGCGGAGTCAATTCTTCGGCGGGCAGGTCGGAAATCATCGTCGCGATGCGCGGTTCGAGTTCGTCCTGCTCACCGCTCAGGCGCTTCAAAGTGCGTAGGGCGACCTCGCGCCGGGCGTTCGCTTCCGACGCGGGCAGCAGTTTCTTCTGCGCGCCGGGCGCGGCGGGCGGGATGAGCAGATTGCCGCCTAAAATGACGACCGCTCCCACGGCCAGAAAAACCAGTGCGTTTCTATCCCGCTTACTAAGCGCCATCGTCGCCTCCGTTTTCCGTATCGGTATCCGTTGTGTCGTCGGCTTTGGGTTTGCCGCCGGTTTTGCCGGTCCGGGCCGCGTTGTCGGCTTTGGCGGGCGTCGCGATCATTGGGGCCACCCCCGGCAGCAGGTCGCGGGCGCTGGCATTGACGCGGCAGGTGATGATGAACGTGGTCACCGGAGAACGCCGCGACGCCCCAGAAGCGTTCCCGTCCTTTCCCGAATTCCCGCCGATGGGATTGGCATTGCCCGCGCCGGTCGTTCCGCTCGCGGCATTTGTCCCTGTCGGAGCGTTCGCCCCGGTCGAAGCGGCGGGCGGTCTTCCTGCGGTTCCGACGGTCGGATTGGGCGCACCGGGCCGGGCCGGATTTCCGGGATTATTCAGACCGGGCAGCGCGGCATTGGCGTTACCGGGCGCAAGGCCGGTTGTGGCAGTCGCGGCAGGCGCGTTGCCGCCATTCGCGCTGTTTCCGTTGTCCACGTCCTGCGCGTCACCGATGTAGCCGAGCCGGACATCCGAGAAAGCGCGCGATTTTTGCAGGGCGATCACCATGTCGGTCGCCGCCGAGGGCGATTTCGTGTTGCCGCGCAGCGTCAGCAGGTTGTTGCGCTCGAACGTGAACTGCGTCAGCCACAGGTCGGTTTTCGCGGGCAAGGCGCGGTTCAGCGCGGCCAGAATATCCACGACCGGATGGTCGCGATCCAGCCCGCGCGCCAAATCCGCATCGAGAGACAGCAGGCGGTCGTGCGATTTTTTGCGCGTGTCCAGCTGGGCGTTGGCGGCGTCCAGGTCGCGATTGGCGTCCAGGGCTTCGCGCTGAAGTTTCGCTTTCTGGGCCAGCGACGACTGCAATACCAGCCCGACGACAAACAGGCCCAAGAACGTCGTGACGACCGCGGCGACGCGGCGACGGCGGCGCGTGTCCGCCGCGCGGAGTTCAGCGCGCTCGTTGGGAACCAGGTTGATGGGCGACAGGCTGCCAGGCCGGGTCTGCATCGCCATGCCGACCGCTGTCGCATACGCCCCGGCTTCGGGATCATCGGCGGGCAGCAGGCGGCTTTGCAGGCGCGTAACCGGCATTTCGAGCAGGCCGGTCAGCGAGTCCTGCAACAGGTCGCTGTCAGCCCCGACCGCGCTCGACCCGGCCAGAAACACCGCCGAAAGCGGACGCTGGCGAAACTCGTTTTGATAGGCCGTGAACGAGCGGGCGACCTCTTCGGCCAGCCGCCGCCCGGCCACTTCCGGCCTGGCTCCCTGAATGTCGAGCGCGGTGGCGCGCGTGAACAGCAGCCGCGAGTCGCCCACCACCGCGACGTCCATTTCGCCCGCCTCGATGTCAATGAGGGCGACCGGCTCGCGGGCGTCTCTGGCGTGTTCGGCAAGCGCGAGGGCGGAAACGGAAAGCTGCGCCAGCTCCAGGCCCGCTTTCTCGAAAACCGCCATCAGCCCGGCCACAATGGAGCGTCGCGCCGCCGCCAGCAGAACCGTGTCCAGGTCTTCGCCGGTCGCGAGCGGATTTCCGGCCAGAGCGTCAATGACGTGGTAATCGAGGATCACCTCGTCGAGCGAAAAGAGAATGTATTGCTGCGCCTCGAACGTGACCATGCCGCGCATCTGTTCGGGCGGCGCGTGCGGCAGGCGCGCGAAGCGCAGCGTGACCAGGCGGCGCGGCAGGCAGGCGACGACGGTTTTGGCCGTGATGCCCGCGACACTCAGCGCGTCCCGCACGGCGGTCGCCAGCAGGTCGCGATTGGCCTGCACGTCCTGCCAGACGTTGGGGCCGAGCGTGGCCGCGCCGCGCCGCAGAATGCGGGCCGTCTCGCCGCCCGCGCCTTGAATCCATTCCACTTCGACCGCGCGGACTTCCGTCGCGCCGAGATCAATGGCGACGGTGCGCGCGGGCGTTCCTGCGCTCCGCGCAGGCGTTTTGGTTCGCAACAAAAACCTCCAACGTTGTCATAAATCGGTCTAACGCCACGTCAAAAACGTCCCCGGCTTCTCCGCAGGAGCGATCAAGCAACCGCGCCGACCGCCAGCGGAAACGCGCGATGAATTGGCGCGATCCGAGAAGCGACATCAAGGTGACGTAGTTGACGCGGTTCCGGTTTGGGTCGCGGCAGAGGTTGGCGCTGGCAGCGTAGGCCAGGGCTGCCACGACGACCAGCCCGGCGTATAGCCGACCTCGCGCCATTGGCGGGCGCGCGGGCCGTCTGCGGTCAGCTCGACGAGCGCGGAAATCGCATAAACCGTGTTTTGGCCCGGAACGCGCACTTTGATTCGCACCTTGTACAGGGACGATTTCGTAGACAAGGCGCTGATAACGCGCTCGAACTGCGGGCGCTGAATGTCCTGAAGCGCGAAAAAATCGCCCAGCGTCTGGAACGCCTGCCCGCTCTGCCGATAATTCAAAATCGCGGTCAGGAGGGCGTGATCCATACCGGGAACCGTCGCGAGAATTTCGCCCGGCGCGGTGTTGATATTGATGACGTTGTCGCGAAACGGTTTGTCGTCAACAGCGATTTTGTCGGCGATTTGCTGCATGACGCTGCGCGTGAATTGCGGAACTTCCAGCAGGTCGGCGATGGTCTTGAACGTTTGTTTCCGCCCGCCGCTTCCATTGTTATTGCCAGCGCCTTGCCCGCCGTTCTGCCCTCCGCCCCCGCCGTTTCCATTGTTACCGCCGTTCCCCTGCCCGCCGTTTCCGTTTCCAGCATTATTCTGGCCCAGACCGCCGGGACGCGGGCTGCCGCCGTTGCCGCCGCCCCCCATACCGCCGTTTTGCGGGGCGTTCGGCATCGCGCCGCCCGGAGCCGCCTGCCGCGATTTCAGTCCGCCGGGGCGCGTTCCGCCCGGTCTGCCAAGTACGCCTATCCCCTGATTTTTCAGACCGGGCCGGGCCTGTCCGCCCGGCGCGTTCCCCTGCCCGCCCGCGCCATTGTTGGGATTATTCTGCTGATTGGCGCCGTTCGGGCGCTGCGGAGCGCCCGTGCCGCCATCGCGAAAATTCACCAGGGCGCTGGCTTGAATCGCTCCCAGCCCCAATTTCCGCTCTAAATCCTGCTCCGTCGCCGTGTTGATGTTGATGCGCGGCGAGCCGTCGGCGGCGACGTTGCGCTCGCGGGTGTTCGTCGTCAGCAAATCGGCAAGCGGCGTGTGACTGTTCGTGAGAATGTCGTCGAAATTCGTGTCGCCGGTTCCATTTCCGGCCCCGGCGTTATCGCCGTTCTGACCGCCGCCATTTCCATTTTGCCCGCCGTTCCCGTTTTGGCCGTTATTGTTCTGACCGCCGTTTTGTCCGCCGCCTCCGCCATTCAAACCACCGGGATTGCCGCCGTTGGGACGCGGCTGCCCACCCGCGCCGGGTTGTTGACCGCCCGGCGCGGCCTGTCGCGTTACCCGCCCTCCTGCGCCGAACCCGCCGACCGCCCGTCCTCCGCTGCCGCTTCCATATCCGCCGCCCGTTCCCCCGCCGTTTCCAGCGCCTGCTGTCGCGCTCGCGTCGCTTGGATTGACCGGACTGCCGGACACGCTGCCATACAGCAATGCAGGCGTCATGCCTTTCACGAGCAGCAGTTCCTCGACGGTGTCGAAAGGCGCGTTTTTGCTCGCGTAGGGCGTCGCCAGTCCCTGATAGTAGTCCGATTTCGCCCCATTCGGGCTGGGCTGGTCGCCCGCCGTGCGCCAGTCCACAATCGCTGCGGCCAGGTCGGGGTTGTCGCGAAAGACCGGCCATTTTTGCAGCGTGGCGGCATCGGCGGCGTTCAGGCTCAAGCACGATGCGGTGTCAACGGCCTCAATTTTCACCCAGGCGTCGCCCACCTGCCGCCAGCCATTCGCGTCGGTATCGCCGCTGGCCGGGATCACGCCATAGGTCGCGCCGTTATTGCTGGTATGGGCGAGCGCGCTCATGGCGAGGTTGAGCGCGCCGCGCGCCGCCTCGAACCGTTCGGTCGCCCGCGCGAAATTCGACGCGGCCCGCACTTCCCGGCCCGCCGACGTCGCAAACGCAACCGCCAGGACGGTCAAAATCATCAGCACAAAGATCACCGGCACGAGCGCCTGCCCGCGTCGGCCCGCCAACGATTGAACTTGCAGCCCCGCCCGTGATTTGTTTTGCTGTCGGGTCGTCATGGTCGCTGCCCCCCTGCCTGTCCGCCGCCCGGATTTCCGTTCTGACCGGGGTTCGCCCCGCCATTGCCCGTCTGACCGCCCGCCTGCGCGCCGGTTCCGCCGATCGCTGTCGGCGTGACCGGATCGGGCGGCGCGGTTTGCGCCACAACGGGAATCGTCGCCGTGTACGTGATCGGCTCGCGTCCGGGCCGTCGCAGGATCAGCGTGATTTCGACCGCGCCGGGCAAGTTTGCATCCCCGCTGGTCGCGCCGGTCAATCCGGTGGCAGGCGACGAACCGGACGCGCCGCCGTTTCCGTTGACCGCGCCGGAATTTCCAGACGCCGCCCCCGCGCCGCCGCTTGCAGCCCCGGCAGCGCCGGTCGCATCGCTGCCGCCGGTTCCCGCCGAAGAACTTTGCGACGGACTCTGCGCCTGATTTTGCGCCTCATAATCCCAATCGTCGCGCCAGTTTTGCGCGCTGGCGTCCCAAAAGCGCAGGCGGAGCGAGTCCACGTTCTGCGCCAGAACGGATTCCGGGCCGGTCGCGGGTTGGGCCAATGCCTGCTGGCTGGGAACCGCGCTGACCGTGCGCGTCAGGGTTCCCGTTTGCGCGTCCAGATCGTAGCGCACGAGCGCGGTGTCGGACTGCGGCGCGGTCGTCGCGCCGCCCGGCGGGTTCGCAGCGTCTGAACTTGCGCCGTTCGTCGAGTCATCAGATTGCAGGCGCTGCGAAAGCGTCGCGAGCGTGAACAGGCTGCCCGCGCCAATCGCGCCGCCGGACGAACTGGACGAGGCCGACGCCCCCCCGGACGTTCCGCCGATAAAAACCGAGGTTGGGTTGTTGGGCGAAACGTAGGCGGCCTGAATATCGCGCGTCAGGGCGTCGAACACGCCGCGCACGGTTCCGGCCTCATCCTGCCTCCGCTCGGAAATGGCCTGCGCGCGATAAGCCGTCGTCACCGCCACGGAAATCG
>JBBRNU010000059.1:0-12196 GCA_038230115.1 Chthonomonadales bacterium
CCGCTTGCCGCGGCGGTCAGATTATTCGTGGAACGCGGGGCGAACAGGGTTGATCGACCGGGCATGAATGCCCGGTCGCCCCGCCCCAACCCCACCGGGGAAGGGGGAGCGCGAGACAAAGATCGTGCGCTCTTCCCGGCATGGAAAAGAAACGGAAAGAGCCAATGGCAACGAATGAAAGCGCTGAAGTCGCCAACCTTTTGTTTGACCCTCAGCATTGCTATTTTGGCTCCCCCTTTCCCGGTGGGGAAGGGGGCCGGGGGGTTAGGTGGCTCCGTCACAAAGAGGCTGGGGGGTTGGTGAATTGGCGTCCGGTAAGCGGATGGCAAAGGATGCCAGCCCGTTCGGAGAAACAACATGACGGAATTTTTCTATCGGCCCCAGGGCGCGTGGGCGGCGGATTTCATCCCGACTTACGCCGAGGGAGCGTTTCGCCTTTTTTATCTGCATGACTGGCGCGACAAAGAACGTTTCGGCGAAGGCACGCCCTGGTATCAGATCAGCACGACCGACTTCGTGCAGTACGCGGAGCATGGCGAGGCGCTGGCGCGGGGTGGGCCGGACGCGCAGGATTTGTCCGTCTTCACTGGCTCGGTCATCGAAGCGCAGGGGCAGTATCACCTCTTCTACACGGGGCATAACCCGCATTTACGCGAAGCGGGCCGCCCGCAGGAAGCCGTGATGCACGCCGTCAGCGACGACCTGCTGACGTGGCGCAAATTGCCGGAAGACCGTTTTTTCGCCCCGACCGATCTGTACGAAAAGGACGATTGGCGCGACCCGTTCGTGTTCTGGAACGCGGAAAAGGCCGAGTGGCACATGCTCCTCGCGGCCCGCCTGCGAACCGGCCCGTCCCGGCGGCGCGGCTGCACGGCGCTATGCGTCTCGAAAGACCTGAAGACGTGGGAAACGCGCCCGCCGTTCTGGGCGCCCGGTTTGTATTTCACCCACGAATGCCCCGATTTGTTCACGCTGGGCGACTGGCATTACCTCGTTTTTTCTGAGTTTTCGCAGTCGTGCCAGACGCGCTACCGCATGAGCCGGTCGCTCGACGGCCCCTGGCTCACGCCGCCCGACGGCAGCGATACCTTCGACGGACGCGCCTTTTATGCCGCCAAGACCGCTTCCGACGGGCAGCGGCGGTTCCTGTTCGGCTGGAACGCCACGCGCGAAGGCGAGCGCGATTACGCCGGGTGGCAGTGGGGCGGCAACCTGGCCGTGCATGAACTCGCGCAGGAGGCCGACGGAACGCTTTCGGTTCGCGCCCCGGACACGATAGACCGAGCGTTCCCGTCCACGCGCGACGCCATTTTCGCCGCCACCCTGGGCGCGTGTGACGTAGACACGGACGCAAAAGCGGCGGCCTTGAGCGCGCCCGGCGCGTTCGCCTGCGCCCTCGCGGGCGACCTGCCGGAGCGGTGCAAAATCACGACAGTCGTTTCTTTTGCGCCGGGAACGCGCGCCTGCGGGCTGACCTTGCGCGCAAGCGAAGATTTCGAGTCCGGATATTACGTGCGCCTGGAGCCGAACGAAAATCGGCTGGTCTTCGACGCCTGGCCGCGCCCCGGCGATCAATCGTTCATGATGGGCCTGTCGCGCCCGCTCGCCCTGAAACCCGACACGCCCCTCGAACTCAAGGCGTTCGTGGACGGCTCCGTGTGCGAAATTTACGCCAACGGCAAAGTCGCCCTGAGCGCCCGCCTGTACAATCTCAAGACGGGGCAGTGGGGCGTTTTTGTCGAGGAGGGCGCGGCGCGCTTCGCCCGCACGCAGCTCGCCACGCCGGAAGCGACCGCCTGATGTCCCCTTCGGATTTGGAATGGAGCCGTTTCGGGGCGCGACAGCGCAATCGTCGCGGCGCGCGGCTGCTGACGCGGGCGGCGCTGGCGCTCGCGCTCGTCGGCCTGGGCGCGCTTGCCAGAAATTATTATCGCGACAACGCCACGCTGCAATATCTGTATGCGGCGAAAAGCGAAGACCGGGCGAAACTCTGGTTTTTGCATTGGGTCGGGGCCGACGTGAACGCGCGCGACGGGGCCGGACGCACGGCTTTGATGCTTCTGGCGCAGCGCGGCGACGCGCGTCAGGTCGGTCTTCTCCTGCGGGCCGGGGCCGACATAAACGCCGCCGACGCGCTTGGCGGCGCGGCCCTCACCTACGCCTTGCAGCCGAGCGCGCCGCAGCGAGTCGTCCTGGCGAGCGCGCCGATTGCGCGCCTGTTGCTGGAACGCGGCGCGCAGGTCAACGTCGTCAGCGCGCAGGGCGATACGCCGCTCGCTCTGGCCCTGGCCGCGCGGCAGTTCGATCTGGCCCGGCAGTTCCTGGCGCGCGGGGCTGACCCGAACGCGGGCCGCGTGGAACGGCTGTGCGCGCCGCTCTTCTGGGCCGTCCAGAACAATCAGGACGCCATCGCCCGCGAACTCCTGGCGCGCGGGGCCGATCCGAACGCCGCGTCCGCTATCGGCAGCGACCTGACGCCCCTCCGTCTGGCCGAAGCGCGCCAAAAAACCGACCTGGCCCGCGTCATGCGCGCCCAAAGCGCACGCCAGCCGAAAATTCGTCTGCAAACGCCGCCTGCAAAATAACGGCGGGTAACACACAAGGCGCGTTCGGCAGGGCCGCGACCATAAAAACGCGCCCTGAATAAGTTTCGCAGGTCACGGTTATAAAAACCGTGTCTGAAGGGGCGTTCCGCGCGCTTCGCTGTCCGTCCTTTGGGACGGAGATGCCGCCCGAACAATAATTCCGCCAGACCAGGTATTGCGTCCCAAAGGACGCCTAGCCGAAGGCTCGTCAGGCACGGTTTTTATAACCGTGACCGTCGAAGGCTTCCACGCCGGGGTCTTTGCAGCCCACCCGCAGCAAAAAGAAAAAAGAGGAGACGACACGCGCTTGAACGAAATACGACAGCAGATTCTGATTTTGAACCTGGAAACGCCCGACCTCGATTCAACGGCGGTCGCCTGGGCGCTGTACGACGGGGCCGCGCCGCCCGACCAACTGCAAATGCAGTCCGGCGATTCGGAAACGCCGCCCTATCGCTCCGTGCTGGCCGCCATGCGCGACGGCTGGTTCGTCATTCAAATCCCGACCCTGCCGGTTTTCTTTCGCGGCCACGAGCATGAGGTCGGGCATCTGCCCTATGAGTACGTGCTGGAAAGGAGAGTGATGCAAAATGGCTGACATGGCGCAAACGAAAGTTGACTCGCAGTATCTGCTGACCGCCAAACAGATGGCGCAGTTTGTCGTGGACGGTTATATTTCTTTTGACGGTCTGGTTCCCCCCGCCGTCAACGAGGCGATTCACGCCGATCAAGTGGCGGGTCGGGGGCATTGGCAGCAGTCCGAGGCGATCCGCAATATGTTTGAATTGCCGCAGGTCAAGGGCGTTCTGCAAAGTCTGGTCGGCCAAAACCCCGTCTACGACCATTCCGCGCAGCATGTCGTCGGCCCGCGACTACACACGGCGCAGGTCTGGCACGCCGACTCGATCATTGACGCCCGCCCGTTCGCCTTCGACGTGCAGGCGATGTACTTTTCGGAAGCCGCCCCGAAAGAGGTGGGCGCGACCCTGATCCTGCCCGGCTCGCACCTGCGGCGGGTCAGCAACGCCAGCATCGCGCGTTACAAAAATATCATCGGGCAAAAGCAGCTGACCGGTTCGGCGGGAACCATCGCGTTTCTGCATCAGGGATTATGGCACTGCGCCCAGCCCAATTTCACCGACCGCACGCGCTATATGTTCAAGCTGCGCCTGCGACCGGGCGAGGAGCAGCGCGGCCTGTTCAATCGGGACGGCTACAACGACCCCGACGTGCGCGCCATCGTCAACAGTATGCCGCATCGCTGGCAGGGCGAAATGGCGCGGGCCGAAAACGTCGAGCGCGCCAAACTGTGGCGCTACGTTAGCGGCGACGACAGCGTGGACTGCTCATTCGAGGGCGTCCTGACGCGAATGCATCTGTAATCGTCTACACGTTCATTGGAGCCGGCAAGCCGGGCCTATAAAAGACCCGTCTGCTAGGCTTCGCGCGCTTCGCGCGCGTGGCTGGCGGCCACGCGGGCCGGACACGTAGAACGCTCAAACGTTTCGCCATTCGAGCGAACGCCCCCCTTTGGGTCGAAGGTCTCTGTGTCTCGGTAGTTCGAACCCCAACGCAACCACCCGAACGCAGCAACATCTTGGCGCGAACGTCTTTGCGTCCGTGAGGACGCCCAGCGAAGCGCGCGAAGCCTAGCAGACGGGTCTTTTATAGGCCCGGCAACGTTCTGCAAGGAATCCTGGCCCTTCTCAATCGCCCCCAATAAAAAAGAAGCCTGCCCCGTCATTGACCGGGCAGGCTTCCAACATAGATATTGGCCCCAAAACGAAACCGGCGGGGGTGGGCGCCTTACGTGAGCGCGATGTCGCCCTCTTCGCCGGTGCGAATGCGGATCACTTCCGCGACCGGAATCAGGAAGATTTTGCCGTCGCCGATTTCGCCGGTGCGGGCGGCGGCGGCAATCGTCGTCGCGACGGCGTGCGCCTCGTCGTCGGCACCCACGATTTCAATCTTGGTCTTCTGCAGCAGGTTGACGGTGTACTCCGCGCCTCGATAGTGCTGCGTATAGCCCTTTTGCTTGCCCGCGCCGCGCACTTCCGTTACCGTCATGCCCCGCACGCCCATTTCCTGCAAGGCCGCTTTCACTTCTTCCAGTTTTTGCGGGCGAATCAACGCCTCTACCTTGATCATGGCTCACTCCTTCTTTTCGGTTCCGCCGACGTGAAACAGGCTCGATCCCGCCCCCCTCTCCGACGGAGAGGGGGCTAGGCAAACGTTGCGGGCGTCAGACGACGGTCGAGCGCTCGGCGTTTTCCACGACCGCCGTATTGGACAGCGAGGCGTTGCCGCCGCCGGACATGCCGCCGGGCGTCGCCGCCGCCGTCAGCAGGTATTCCGGGTAGGCCGGGAGGCCATGCTCGTGCAAGTCCAGCCCTTCCAGTTCGCCCTCGCGCGAGACGCGCAGCGTTCCCGTCGCTTTCACGGCGTACATCAGGGCCAGCGCAATCGCAAACGTCGAGACCGTGATGATGAAGTTGCCGATGACCTGCGCTTTGAGAAGCGTCCAGCCGCCGCCGTAGAACAGGCCGGCCAGCCGGGTTCCCGCCGGGTCGGAGCCGGTCGAGATCGCGCCGCCGAACTTGCCGGTCGCGAACAGGCCGAGCGACCAGGTTCCCCAGATGCCGCAGAAGCCATGCACGGGAACCGCGCCGATCGGATCGTCAATTCGCAGCCATTCCAGCAGATTCACGCCCATGACCACGATGACGCCTGATACGGCTCCCAGGATGATCGCCCCGGTCGGGCTGACCCAGTAGCAGGGGCAGGTAATCGCGACCAGACCTGCCAGGAACCCGTTGACCGTGAAGCCCAGGTCCCATTTTTTCGTTTGCGGGTACGCGTAGAACATCGCCGCCAGCCCCGCCGCGCACGCGGCCAGGGTCGTGTTCGTCGCCACGCGCCCGATCCCCTGATAATCCATCGCCGAAAGCGTGGAGCCGGGGTTGAAGCCGTACCAGCCGAACCAGAGGATCAGGCCGCCGACGGCGGCAATCGTCAGGTCGTGGGGCAGCATCGGGCCGCCGCCGTCCCGCTTGAACCGCCGCCCAAGACGCGGGCCAAGCGCAATCGAACCGGCCAGGGCGATGAAGCCGCCAATCGTATGCACGACGGTCGAGCCGGCGAAATCGTGGAAACTGGCCCCGACCCAGGGCAGGAATTTCCCTGCCGTTCCCATCGAGGCGAGCGCGCCGTCCGGCCCCCAGGCCCAGTGGCCGATGATCGGGTAGATGAAGCCGGACACGCCGATGCTGTACAGCAGGTCGCCGACAAACCCGGTGCGCCCGATCATCGCGCCCGATGTGATTGTCGAGCAGGTGTCGGCGAACGCGAACTGAAACAGCCAGAACGCCAGAAACGCCACGCCGGTGCTTTCATAGGTCGCCGGGCAGTTTTGCAGGAAGAACCACGTGTGGGTCGTGCCGTCGCCGCTCCCGATCCAGCCATTGCCATGCCCGAACATGAACGCGAAACCCCAGGCGTAGAACAGCAGGCCGCACAGGCAGGTATCCACGATACATTCCATCAGGACGTTGACGGTTTCGCGCGAGCGGCAGAAGCCCGCTTCGAGCATCGTAAACCCGACCTGCATTCCAAAAACGAGAAACGCCGCCAGCAGCACCCAGACGGTGTTGAGCGGGTTGATGATGTCGTTGCCCTTCAAGACCGGGTCATCGGCGTGGGCCGCGCTGCCGGTGAAGGCGGCGACCAGCGCGATTGCCATAAACACGAGCGCCAGGGCGCACATTTTACCCAGAACCAGGGCGTAGCCGTAGCGCCGCCATTCGGGCTGACGCAGGCGCTGCGCCAGACGCGCATATTTGTTGATGCGCTCACAACTCTCTGTGTTGACCAATTCGTTCCTCCTCGCGTCGCCTGAGCGAACGCGCCGACATACAACAGCAGGGATACAGTCGCGTCCGGCGACAGACCGGACAGAGGCCATTCCCACGTTGGAAGGACCAAATCGGCAGAGAGGGAAATACCTAGATTTCCAGGCAACAGCCTCGTTGCCGCAAGAATTCTATTGGAAGTTTTTGAACGCCGGTTATGCAGGATTAAGTATCAGGTCGTAGCAGCAAATGACAGCGGTTCCGCTTCTTTGCCGGTCGGTCTCGTGGACGGTTCCGGCGACGCTACGGAAAACGCCTCCTTTCGGTTCAGCCTCATCAGGCCAATATCGGGTATTTCGAGTTCCCTTCGCGCCCGCCCGCATATCAGGCCAACGAAGGCGAAGGGAACTACGCGCGTCTCGAAAATGCAGGCAGCGAACGGGATTGAAACCCCGTTCTGAAACGCACAGACCACCTACGTGGCCTGCAATGCCCATGCCGGGAGCCAGAGCGCATTGTCAAATCGCGCAAGCAAGCCCGTCAGAGCGCGCATTTAAGCCCGCGCAGGCGGGCTGCGCCTTTCAGGACGGGGATTTATTCCCGTCCTCCGCCCGTCTCCGCAATTGGGCGTCAGGCTTGGGCTAGAACTTGTAGGCTTCGCCGAGGAAAATCGTGTCCTGATCCGGCGTCAGATTGCCGTTGCCGCCGCCGAAGAACGCTTTTTCCGCATGGTCGTGGCGATATTCCAGCCGCGAGATGAGATGCCCGTGAAAGGAATTGTACTCGAAAGTGATGGTTCCTTCGCGCAGCTTGGCGTAGCCGCCGGTTCCCAATCGCAGGCCCGCCCCGCCCAGCGTTCCCGCGCCTGGCATATCCTCGAACTGCTCGATACGTCCGGCGATGGCGAAGCGGGGGGTAATTTGGGCGCGACCATACGCGGCCAGACCGAGCCAGTTGCCCGACTGATGCACGCCCAGCACGTCGCCCGCCGCGCTCGCGTAGACAATGTCGCCCGCGATCTTGAAGATCGGATCAATCTGATAGGTCGGCACGAACTCCACCAGGTTCGTGGTCAGGTTGCCGTCGCCGCTCGTGCCGATGGCGCTCCCATACGCGCCCGTGCCTTCCGAACCGCCGATGAAGTTGATGATGCCGGTGAATTTCGTGTCCGGCTTGTAGGTGAGGCTGGCGAAAGCGGTCTTGGCGTTGTTGTCGTCGGCGACGTTGTTCCAGCCGTTGACAACGCCCGCCGCAAGCGTCAGCCGACTGTTGATGGGTATCGTGGCGCGCAGACCGGCGTGGTAAAACGGGACGGCGTACTGAAACACGAACCCGCGCGTGTAGTTGTCATTATTGACGCTCTCGATGACTTCGTTGCCGATGGGCGTGACGAACTTGCCGAAGTCAATCGTAATCGGGCGGCGCAGGAACGTCACGTCGCGCGAAACGTACAATTGCTGCAGCGCCTGCCAGCTGCTCGTGCCGCCGGGTTCGGTGGCATGAACGATGCGGGCCGTATCGCCCACGGTCAGGGTTGCGGTCACGCCAAGCGGAAAGCCCCGACCCTGCGTGCGAACGATGTTGACCTCGCCCAGACTGAAACTCGGCTCGCGGTCGTTGATGTCGAACGTATGCCCGTAATTGTCCACCTTGATGGTTTCGCCGCTGGGCGTGGCGATAACGGCGGGCGGGCTGGGCGCGCGGAAGTTGATGCCGAAATCGGCGATAACGGCGGGCGGGCTGGGCGCGCGGAAGTTGATGCCGAAATAAATGTCAATCAGGCCCGTGATGGTAACAGTTCCGGGCGCGGGCGCGGTCGGGGCGGGCGTTTCGGGCGTCGGCGGCGCTTCCTGCACGGCGGGCTTGGTCGGCTCCTGCGCGTCTTTGGACTGCTTGGAATCCGGCGCGACGGGCGGGTCTTGCGCTTTGCGCGTCCGCTTTTTAGCGGCGGGTTTGGCCGCTGCCGGTTTCACAGGGTCTTTCCCTGCGTCTTTGGTTTCTTCGGCCCGGCTTGCGCTCAGAGCCAGACCCAGCAGCGCGCACGCCAGCAGCGAGGGCAGTAACGGGCGGGCGGCGCTCCGAAACGAGGCCGGGGCGAAGGCCGCTGACGGCTTTCCGCTGACGATGCGGGGGGGTGAAATTTTCACGAGCCAATGTCCTCCTTGGTCATCTTAAGTTCTCTTGCCGGGCGTCGAGCGGAACCCGATACGCCGCGATGCATTCAATTCGATGCGCGTGTCTTGGCGCGTCTGATGCGCGCTCGGTTCGGCGGAATTTTTGCGCTGACTCGAAACCGGGCAGGCATTGCGAGACGCTTTTGGCGCTGCAAACGAGAGTTTCGTGTCGCCACGAAAAGCGGGGCAGCGAGCGCTGCCGAAGAAGCGAAACCGGGCGACAGCGTTGTCGTCAGCGGTCTGTTGAGTCGTTAATCGAGTCCGGGCGCAGCGTTGCGCCGGAAGCAAACGGTGGGTCAAGGGTGGAAAATCGGAAAAATCGTCGTCGTTCGCCTGCGCGCAGCCTTCCGGCTTTCCTCGGCGAGGGAACGGGCGAACGCCCGTGAGTAGGTTCGCGCTGCAAACCTACGCGGCGCGATTGCGTCAGCGATGCCGCCGGTTCGCGCCGTCGGCCATGTCTTCGGTGAGCAGGACCGCCTCGGCGATTTCACGGAGGGAGCGACTGGTCGCCAGCGCCTGCGCGTGCAGGCGGCGGTAGGCTTCCTGATCGGAAATCGTGTGCCGCTCCATCAGAATGCGTTTGGCGCGACCGACCAGGCGGTTCGACTCCATCTGTTCCTGCGCCCCGGTCAGCGCGCCTTCCAAAGCCAGCATCTCGCGGTAGCGGGTGAGCGCGATCTCGATGGCGGGCTGAAGCTCCTGCTGGCGAAACGGCTTCACAAGATAGGCCAAAACCCCGGCGCGGCTGGCCTGCTCGATCATGGGAACGTCGCTGTAGGCTGTCAGCAGCATGACCGGGCCAAGCCGTTCCTGGCTGATCAGTTCGGCGGCTTCCAGGCCGTTGCGCTTGGGCATCATCACGTCCAGAATGATCAGGTCGGGGCGCAGACTGCGGGCGAGATAGCAGGCGGTCTCGCCGTTGTCGGCCTCGCCAACGACTTCATGCCCCATGTCCTGCAGCATCGTCCGTAGGTCGAGACGGATCGCCCCGTCATCATCGGCGATGAGTATTTTACCTTGTTGCATGGTCGTTGACGGTCGGCGTAGTCCCGGCGGCTCCCAGGCTCCGCGCGAACGGAAGGGAAACAAAAGGCGGCGCGCACGCAGGGGAAGCGGGCGAATTCAGGGTGGCAAACGGCTCCGTTTGCATCGGCCTATGCCAAAACCCGGCGTTGGGTTGTTTGGTAGCGGGAATTATAGCAGAATCCAAGCGGAAAGTCAAATGCTTTTCCGCGTGAATTGCTTGTTTTTTGTACCCATCGGCGCACAGGCGGCTTTTTTGCGTTTTCCAGGCGTCCTTTTCGCCCAAACGAAAGGCCGCTTCCCGTCCGTGTCAGGAAGCGGCCCGGCTCGCGCTTGCAAAATTTCAAAAAACAGTCCCTCCGAACGTAAAAATGTCAGGCGGATTTCTTTCGTCCCCGGCGGCGCAAGGCTAATCCCGCTACGCTGCTCGCCACCAGCAAATTCCACGCTCCCGGCTCCGGCACGGCTCTCCATAACACGGCGCGATAGGCGGAACGGTCAGGGGAAGCGAACCCGATGACATCGCCGTTGGCGTCCACGCCATAAGCCAGCGAGTCGGCATAGTCGGCAGGAAGGAAAGCCTGCAAATCTACCGCGCTTTGCTTTGTGCCGTTCCAGGCCAGCGCGTGGGCATACGCAGGATTGTCGGGCAGATAGCCGAAGCCGGCCTGATGCTTTCCGTTGATCGCCATGCCATACGATTCATCGAAGCCTGCCGGGTGAATATCGGCGTAGCGGTTGGCAGAGCCGTTCCACAGCAGGGCGTGTTTGCGAAGGTTGGTCGTCTGGCCGCTGCCCGCGCCCACCTGCTGATCGCCCCAGGCCGCCGACGCCTGCGCGTCCTCAATGCCGACGGGGGTGAGATCAACCACGCTGCTGGCGCTGCCATGCCAGAGCAAGGCGTGGTCAAGCTCGTGTGTTCCTGGCCCTGCGCCCATGCCCACCTGCGTGTCGCCATAGATGCCCATCACCACCGAACCGAAACCGCGCGGATTGAGGTCAACGGCGCTGGCCGCGCTGCCATGCCAGAGGTAGGCGTGCTGCGCGTAGCCGGTAGCGGGGCCAAGCGCCCAGCCAGCCTGCCAATCCCCGCTGACACAGACGGCTTCAGATTCGACTGTTCCTTGCGGGTGCAGGTCAACATATTTGTTATAATCGTTTGCGCTGACACCCCAGAGCAGCGCATGCGTGTCGTCATTCGTAGTGTAGTATCCGCTCCCTAAGCCGACGATATGGTTGCCGTCTATACCTAAAGCGATAGTGCGGTCAAAGCCTTTAGGAGTTATGCTGACGGCGCTCGCTTCGCTCCCGTGCCAGAGATAAGCCCCTCCCTCTATGTTGCCGACTTGATAGCGGCCGGAGACAGCTCTTCCATAAGAGAAAACGTTATACTCAGTATCGAGAAAGACGGCGACATACTGCGCGTGGGCCGGAATGGTGGCGGACGATAAGAGCAGCAGGCAGAGTGCGCTTTGCGTTCGACGGAAGCGGGAAGCGGTGCGCGACCTAGGCGGGACTGCGGAGAGGGACAGCAAGTTCAACGGGTTCTCCTTTCGACGGCAAGATACCTTCTTGATTCGATGCCGCCGAACAATCTCCTGCCTATAGTTCCTATATCGCTTATCACTGAAAAAGCCCCTCCCAACCTACAACCAACGACGAGGCAGGCGCGGTTTTTCATTGCGCCTGCCTCGAAACCTTTTCGCCCCGAACTACCAACCGATTATTTTCTCTGCCCTACATTTTGCCCTTCATGGCGTGGCTCATTTTGGCATTTTTGGGCAGGCGCGAGCGGCGGATCAGCGTGAGCGTGTCGCCGCCGCGATCTTTCATGCCGTGCGCTCTGGCATACGCGACCGAATAATAGCGCCGGTCTTTCGCGTCGTAAGCCACGAGCGGGTCGCGATGCCGCCGGGAAATCGAGGGGCGCATTCGATGCGCGCGGTCGCCCTTCGCCTGCGCCCCGGCCCTCGAAGGCGAAAGCAAACTCGAAGCGGACAGCAGCGCGGCCCCGGCGCAGAGCAGCGCCTTCAAACGATGCAGCATTTTTCTCTCCTCTTGCGTTCGTGTTCAGTCCGCCTACGGCCAGGGAAACGTATCGCAAATGTTCCGGTCGGGAATCAGGTGGTTGGGGTCGGTGGCGTCGGGCATTCCGATGTTCGCGCAGCCCGCGTCGCCCTTATCGCACATATCCGCAATTGGGTAGGCGTTGATGAGCGTGCAGCCGGTCAGGTTTTTGCTGATCCCAATCGCCTGCCCTTTGGCGTATTTCGCGTGGCCGTCGAAGAACATGCAGTTGACGCCCTCGGAATGCCGGTCGCCCGCAAGCGCCATGCGGCGATAAGTCGGGTAATAGTCGAAGTCGCCGTTGAACGGCTCGATCCAGCTGTCGGTAATCAGCGCGGGGTTCGGCCCGGCGCTCTTGTCCCACTTGTCGGCTAAAACGATGGTTTCGGTCGGGAATTCGATCTGGGGCAGGGCCAGCCCTTCCGCCGCCCGAATCGCGATGTACGAGCGCGGGATGGACTTCACGCCGGTCACGTCCAGGCTCGGCGCGGGCGTGGCG
>JBBRNU010000060.1:0-12179 GCA_038230115.1 Chthonomonadales bacterium
GCCTGCTGACGCTGCAGGATTTGTGCGATGTCGCCAGCCAGGTCAGCCAGACGCAGATGGGGCGGATGGATCAGGAATATCCCAGCATGGACACGATTGCCCGCTGGCACAACTTTCTGGCGGTTGGCGCGCGGTTTCGCGAAACGCGGATGGGGCAGGGCTGTCTGCTGACCGAGGAAATGCGCCAGATGTTTCGGACGTTGCCCGATGACGTTCCCGGCGGTCTGGCCCGCGCGCATACGATCCGCCTGTGGGAGCAGCCCAGCGAAACGCCCGACCGCCCCGGCATGACGTTCTTTTTTGAGATGCGCGACGACAAGGGAAAACTGCTGCACCGAAACGGCTTCACCTGCTTTGCGCTCAAGCCGGCAAAACCGATGGCCGCGTCCCAGCCCTGATTTGTATCCTGCTGAGTCGCGCGATGAACACGGCGGCGCAAGTTGGAAAACGCAAACGAAACGCGCAGGAAAGCGCAAACGAAACGCGCAGGAAAGCCGGTTGGCTCATCCTGCGCGCTCTGTGTTTATGGTGGAGGTGGAGAGACTCGAACTCTCGTTCCCAACGGCTTGCCAATGGCGTCTACGAGCATAGCCCCCGGTTGTGTTTCGCGTCCGTCTGCCACAGGGGCCGGGCTAACGGCGCGCTAGAATGCGAAGTATGTCCCGCTCAGGCGGCAAACTGGCCCAAGGGTCGGTAAGTTGGCATTTGTTACGCCCGGTATCCTCTCGGCCAACAAGAGAGGGACGGACGCGCGGCCCTTAGGCTGCGAGCGCGTACTGTTGAGTGTTCGCGTTTATGGTTTGTGCCGCTTTTTACGAGGCCAGCGGCGCCTCGGCTCGCAACCAGAAACAGAACCTGCCAGGTCGACACCAATCACCCCCATGCATTGTTATTATACGCGCTTTTCGGCTCGAAAGCAAGACCGAACTATTGAAAATTAGTCCCGGCCCTCAAACCCGCCGCCGCGTCAAAGGTTCGCAGGGCGCGGCGGGATGAATTTTTTCGCTCGCCCCGGCTGCGCCTCCAGTTGAAACGAGGGGCCGGGCGCTCCGGTCGAGTCGAGCGCCGCCACCTGATGACCGCCGCTTGACAAGGGCGTGATTTCGCCCTACAATTGTTGCACCGGGCATTTGCCGAAAGCGGGCGCAGCGGGAGAGAATTTCGCAGGACGCAAAGCATGAAATTTTCTCGCGGCCTGAAAACTTGTCGCGCCGACTGGCCCCAGCGACAGGTTTCCCTTCACGCAAACCTAAAATCAGCAAGCCGACCCGGAAACATTAAACATTCTTGAGGCAGACAGCCTCGCACTGAGGAGCGCGCTGTGAACGCATCTCGCGGCCCGTCCATCGGGTTGTTTTATGTGATGAAGAAAGACCTGAAAACGATTTTTCGGGATCGGTCGGCGCTCGTCTTCATTTTCGGGATACCGCTGCTCTTCACCGGCATTTTCGGGTTCGCGTTCGGGAGGAGCGCTTCCGGCGGGGCGCGCAGTCCGATCAAGGTTCTGGCGTTCAGCGGGGACAAGGGGCCGCGCGGCGCGGCAGTGGTCAAGGCGCTGCGGGAAGTCGGCCTGAACGTGGAGGAAACCGCCAGCGAAGCCCTGCTGCGGGATCGGGTGAAATCCGGCGACAGTCCGTCTGGCGTTGTCATTCCCGCCGACTTCAGCGCCCGGATGGAGCAGGCGGTCGCAGCCACCGTCAACGGCGCGAAAGTTGATCCGGTTCCCCTGCGCGTGCTGATCGACCCGGCGCAGACGGAATTCAAGGGCATGACGCAGGGCGCGGTTTTCGCTGCAACGCAGCGCGTGGCCGGGCCGTTGCTGCGGGACGCTTCGCTCCAGAATGTGCCGGAAGCCTTCCGCCAGCTCGCCGCGCGCAACAGCGACCTGGGCGCCAAGCCGATTGTGACCCTCGATGTCGCTCCCGTTGCGCCGCCCTCGACTCAGGCCCACCCTTCGGGCGGCGACCAACTCATTCCGGGATTAGTCATCTATTTCATCTTTTTCGTCGCCAACGGCATGGCGATTTCGCTGATTTCCGAACGCGAGCATGGCACGCTCCGCCGCTTGTTGAGCGCGCCGATTCCGCGCGGCCAGATTCTGCTCGGCAAAATGCTGGCCCGCGCCTTCGTTTGCGTGCTGCAAACCCTCATGGTCTACGCCATCGGCGCGTTTCTCCTGAACCTGCACGTCGGCTCGTCGCTGCTCGGCGTTGTCCTGATTATCGCCGTGACGATTTTCGCGGCCTGCGGTCTGGGCCTGCTGATCGCGTCGTTCGGCAAGACGATGGAACAGATTCAGGGCATGACAACGCTTTCGCTGCTGCTGATGGGCTTCATTTCGGGCTGTCTGCTGCCGCGCGCCCTCGTACCGCCCCTCTTGCAGAAACTAGGTCGTCTCACGCCGCACACATGGGCGCTGGACGCTTACCAGAACCTGCTGCTACGAAACCTGCCTCTTTCTTCGGCCTTTCTGGGCATAGGCGTCACGCTCCTGTTCGGCCTGGCTTTCTTCGCCCTCGCCCTGCGCCGCTTCTCCTACGAGTGAGCGACCCCTTGTGCAGGCAAGCTGGACCTGAGACTATAAAAGCCCGTCGCTTAGGCGGAAGGAATGCCGAAGGCGGCGCGAAAACCAAATAAGAGGCGGGCGATTTATGCAGGGGCGGAATTGGGCGAAGGGCGGGCGGGCGCGGCTATGGGCTTGCGGCGGGCTGGTTTGCGGCGGACTGGCGGGACAGGCGGGCGCGCAGGGGCCGGTCGGAAGCCTGCCGAATGCGCCGCGTATGGCTGCGCCCCAGACGATGCCGGACGCGCCGCGCGCGTTCGAGGCAAGCGCCCGCTCGGAACACGACATCCGGCTGTACTGGCGGCCTGAGGCGAATGCGACGGGGTATCGTATCGTGCGCGACGGCCGACCCCTTGCCACCCTGCCTGCCAGCGTGCAGGAATACGATGACACTGGTTTAGCCCCTGACTCCACGCATCGCTACGCCATTCAATCGCTCCATAGCGACGCCGCTTCCCCGCCCCGCGAAACTGTAGAGCGCGCGTTCGCCTCGTTTCCGATTAGCCGCGATAACCGCGCCTCGCCTTCTTCCCGTCGCCGCGCAAGGCCTGCCGCAGCGTTCGACGTTGTGGTTGTGCAGGCGTCGTCGGGCGGCGTGGCGGCGGCGATTGAAGCGGCCCGGCGGGGCTTACGAACGGCGCTGGTCGAGCCGACGACGCGATTGGGCGGAATGCCGGTCAACGGCCTGAGCGCCACCGACCTGCGCCGCCCGGAACACGCCAGCGGGTTTTTCGTTCGATTCCGCGACCGGGTGCGCGATCTGTACGCCCGCGAAGGCTTGAAAACAACCGGCCTGCAATACGCGCCCCGCATCGCGCAGCAGGCGATGAAATCTCTGCTGTACGAAGTCCCGAACCTGACGATTTTTCGCCGCGCCCGCCTGTCGAAAGTGAACGCGCAGAACACGAACGGCGACGGTTCGCGCCGCCGTGTCGCGTCCGTCGAAATTGAAGAATTGGACGCGACCGGAACGCCGACCGGCAAGCGCGCGGATTTGCAGGCCCGCGTCTTCGTTGACGCGACGGATTGCGGCGATCTGGCGGCGTGGGCGGGCGGGTCGTTTCGGGTCGGGCGCGAGCCGCGTTCCCTGCTGGAACCCCACAACGGCGTCATTTACTACGACCGCGCTTCCGACAAACTTCTGCCGGGCAGCGCGGGCCGGGGCGACCGCCGCATTCAATCTTATGCCTACCTGCTGACCGTGCAGGACTATGGGCCGGGGGCCGACAAAACGATTGCGCGCCCGCCCGGTTATCGTCGCGAGGATTTTACCCATACCCCGGACTGGCCCCAATCGTGGGCGGTCACGTCCGGCAAAATGCCCGACGGCAAGTACGAACTCAACCAGCACCCGCAGGGCAACGACTTGCAGGCCATCAACTACGCTTATCCGACGGCCCGCTACGCGACGCGGGGGCGCATCGAGCGTCAGTACCGCGACCATATCCTCGCTTATCTCTACTACATTCAGACCGAGCAGGGCCAGAAGCAAATCGGCCTGCCCGACGACGAGTACCGCGATACGGACGGAATGCCGCCGCTGCTCTATGTGCGCGAGGCGCGGCGCATCGTCGGGGAGCAGGCGCCGACCGAAAGCGACATTGCCCAGGCGCGGCGGCTGACCCGCCCGGAAAGCGTAGGATTGGGCGATTACCCGATGGACTCGCACGCCGTCCGGCCCAAAACCGACTGGACGACGCCCGACATGGGCGAGGGCGAATGGTGGCTGTACCAATACACGCCCTGGCACGGCCTGCCCCTGGGCGTGATGGTTCCCCGCCGACTCGAAAACGTTTTTGTCACGACCGCTGTGTCGTCCACCCACGTCAGCTTCGGCACGTATCGGCTGGAGCCGGTTCGCATGGCGTTCGGGCAGGCGGCGGGCGTCGCGGCCAGCCTGTGCGTGCGCTATCATCTGGACGCGCGCGACGTTCCCGCCCGCCAGATTCAGGATGAACTGCTGCCCCACGCCGCCAATTCCTGCGGCGACCCCAACGCCCTGCTGACATATCTGGCCGACGTGCGAGGCGACGATCCGCGTTACCGGGCGATCCAGTATCTGGCGACGCGCGGCTTCCAATTCGCGGCGGAAGAACTCAAGCCCGACGCGCCGACGACGCGCGGCGAACTGGCCCGCTGGCTGCAACTGCTGGCCGAGCGCGGCGCATCGGAACCGGAAGCCCCGCCTGCCCCCGCGAAGCCAACGCGACGCAGCAAAATTCCTGTGACGCAAATGGATTTTTCCGCTTATATGGGCCAGCCGACCGATCGCGCGGCGGCCCGCCTCCTGACGCAAACGCCCGACCAGACCACGCCCGCGACGCGCGCCGAAATCGCCGCCGGGATCGTTCGCGTTCTGCGCTGGAACGAAAACGCCGCCGGCAAAGCGAATGCCAATCGAGATCGCAGTTCGGCGCTTTCATCGGACGCACCCTCTATCCGGCCCGACATTGCCGCCGCTTTGTCCTATGCCGACATCGGGACCGCGCCCTTCCGCGCCGACATCGAAATTTTGGCCCGGCATAACATCGACTCGCGGCTGTGGGACGGCTGGAACGCCCATGCGCCCGACGGCAGGCTGCGCTTTCGCCCCGACGCGCCGCTTTCCCACGCCGACCTGTTTGCGACCCTCTACGTCGCGCAAATCGGATTGGGGCCATTGTTCAACGACAATCCCATAGACGGCAAAAACGGGCGCGTCGTCCCGACCGCGCCCGCTTACCCTGATGAAATTCACCCCTGATCGCTAGGACGTAAAGTAAAACTCGACGTTCTTAAAGCCGGACAGCCCGTACATCTGCTGCAAGGTCTGCACGGCGTTGGTTCGCGCCTGTCCGCGCAGGTCGCCTTGCTCTGCCGCCTTCAGGAAGCGGCGCGCAGCCTGCGCCTGCGCTTTCGGAACCAGGTTCTCGTCGCGCCAAAGCAGCCCGGCCCTGCTGTTTTCCACGCGCAAATGCACGTTGGGCGCATACACGGTCACGTCGGGCAGATGGACGCGCACGCGGGTCGCGCCATCGGGCGTTCGCGCGGTCGTGATGTCACTGGCCGCCAGTCGCGACAGGTCTACGCCCGCCTCGACGTTTCCTTCCGCGACGACGAGCGCCTGATTATGCGTGGCCCAGTGCGTGACGGCTTCCGCGCCGGGAAGCGTCGCCGCCCAGCCTTCCGGCTCGACCTGCGATTCTTGATGCACGACATCTTTGAGCGTGAACGAGGCGGTATGCAAGTCGCCGATTTTGCGAATGGCGACCAGCAGCGGCCCGGTATCCGGCTCCATGTCTCCCAAACGCGCGTGGCGGCTCGCCAGCAGCCAGCCGGTCAGGACGCCCGCGCCTGCGAGAGCGATCACCCACCCCTTCGTCAGGGGCGTTCGATGCGGCGAAAACGCAGGGCGGCTAGACGGCCCCGAAAACTTGATTGGCGATATTTTGAACCCAAACATTTTTTTGACTCCCTGGCCCGACGCAAAGACGCCGCTCGCTACCAAAACGTTTCGCGGCGCTCCCGACCGACGCGCTATTGTATCATACGCGCCCGGCGGCTGCAAGGATTTATAAATTTTGCATTCAACTTTTAATTCTGCTCCTTATTTTGCTTGTCATCAGGATACACGGGGGATTCCTTGTGGTCGCAGAAGGGGCAGCATTCCGCATTGTGAGGGTGCAGTTTGGCGCAGGCGCTTCGCTGCCGCTGGCGCAGCCAGCGATACGTCTCGGCGGCCAGCAGCATGGCAAGCGGCGGAGCCAGCAGATAGACCCAGTACGCCTCCCAGTATCGGCTCACGATGGCGGAGCCGAACGAGCGGGCCGGGTTCAGGCTCATTCCCGACAGCGTGACCTCGAACGTGAGATAGAGCGCAATCAGAATGCCCGAAAACAACCCGGTCAATTTCTCCAGTTTTTGCGAGTTGATCGCAATCAGCGTGACGAGCATCAGCAGAAAGGAAATCAACGCCTCCGCGACAAACGCGCCGCCCGCGCCCATTGGCCCCGGTTTGGTGACGACATACATGACTTTGGGATGCGCGTAGGGCGTCCCAACCACGAATTTCAACAGCAGAACGGTCAGGCAGGCTCCGGCGAACTGCGCCAGCGTATAGAAAAAAGCGTCCCAGGCTTTGATATTTCCCGCCCGCCAGAAGCTCAACGTCACTGCCGGATTGATATGCGCGCCCGACCGCTTGCCCCAGGGCGAATAGACGATACCGGCGATGACGCAGCCCATGCCAAGACCAAGCAGCGCGTGCCGCAGGAACGCGCTGCCAAGGGTTCGATGCACTGGCGAACCCGGATACTCGAGCAGCAGCGCGAACAGGCTGGCGGACAGCATGAAAACGCCCAGCAGAGCGGCTTCCATGAGATACGCGGGCCAGTGAGACTTTAACGCTTTTAGCAGGGTTCGCTCCGTCCGGTGCAGATCGGCGCTTACAGCAGCCGCATGACAATCGGGCAGTTGATGATGATGCCGGTCGAGCCGTACTTCTTGCCGCCCGGCCCGGTGATCCAGCCCAGCCGCACCATGTCGAGGGTCTGAAACTCGTCAATCATGCGCGAGCGGTAGCCTTTGTCAACGGCCTCCTGCGTCCATTCGCCGATATTCGCGTCCCACAGCGGGCTGTAATCCAGCGTCAGGGTCGGGATGCCGCCGAAGATGTTCATCGGGTCGGTTTTGTCGGAAATGGCGCTGTCCAATCCCTGATGCTGCGGATTTTTCACGTCCGTCGGCCCGTTCGCAAAAATGAAAATCCGTTCTACCGGGCTGAACGCGCTGTCATCGCCGCCAACGTGCAGGTCGGTCAGCGCGGGAGCGTAGGTGGACGCTTCCAGCGTGGCGCCCACCATGTCGTTGCTGTCGAAACTTAGGTAGAGAATGGGACGTCCGACACTGAAGCCGCGCGAAAGTTTCAGCGTCACCGTCATGTTCGCCGGGTCGCATTTGACGACTTTGTCGTGCAAAACAGCATGATCCACATTGCCGTCGGGAAAACTGATTTTGTCGGCGTTGACGTTGAAGGCGATCATGGGCGCGTTATAGATGTGGTTGCCCGCGTTCTGGATGCGAACCAGCGGGGTATAAGCGCTGTCGCCCATGCTGCCGGGCTGCGCTTCTTTGGGCGGAAAGGCGTGCGCGCCCTCGCCCGGCGTGAGCTTGTGTTCCGGCTTGAAATCTACCGTGCCGCTATCGAATACGAGCGTGGCGTCTTTTTCCAGCGTCGCCACGCGACAGGCTTTGCCCATGTTGGCATAACACAGTTTGGAGGAGAAGTTCAGGCCGAGCGCGTCGGCGTTGGCCTTGTCCGTCGTGTCGGTCAGGACGTACCAGACCTTTTTGCCGTCCTTCATGCGTCCCTGATACAGCGGCAACTGCACCGTTCCGGCCTGCTCGTCCACCTTCCCGGCTTTAAGCAGCTTGATCGGCCCGACCAGGCTTTTTTCCACCTCTACGGGCATCGGGCCAAAGTAGGTCAGGGGAACGTTCGCGCCGGTGTTGGCGGGCGCCGGGCCTTGCTCCTGAGCGTGCGAGAGGCGGCTCATCAAAATGCCGCCCGCCAAAGCGAAGACTCCGAGGGCGAGTGCGCCGGTTTTGCGGCGATTGGTAAGGGTGAAATGCATTCAAAAATTCCTTTCTTGCGCGTGGTGCAGCGGTTGGCTTCCATTCCAGCGCTGCAACAGCGTATATAGAAAGGGATAGGAATATGTCAGCAATTCAATATAATTGCAACAAAACGTCAGAACAGGAGTGGTTTGTGCGGCGATACACACGAAGGCAGGTGACGATTCGTCAGTACGCTTCCGCCAAAGCTTTCCTCTGAACGGGGCAGACGCGCGCCCTATTGCAACCTTTCCGAAACGACAGGCAAGCCATCAAATTATGACACGCGTAAAAATCTGTGGCATCGCCAATTCAGAAGACGCCCGCGCTGCGGTGGAGTATGGCGCGGACGCCTTGGGCTTCATTCAAGTTCCCGACACGCCGCGTTATTTGACCCTGGACGCCGCCAATGAAATTGGCCTTGCCATTCCTCCTTTCGTTGCGAAGGTTTTCGTTTTTCGTGACCGGGCCGATTGGCTGTCGGAGGACGGAATAAATAGACGGCCGAAATATTTTGACGCTTTCCAATACTATACCAACGAACGAGGGCTTCTTACGCCACCCGGCGAATCGGGTGGCGGCCAGATCAGATATATCCGCGCATATCGCGTCCAAAATGCGGCCAGTCTTGAAGAAATCGAAGCGACTTATCGCGAGGCTTCCGCTATTCTCCTGGACACCTACCACAAAGACAAGTTGGGCGGGGCGGGCGCGACGTTCAATTGGGAATTGGCGGTCGAGGCCAAAGCGCGGTTCGCGCTGCCGATTATTCTGGCAGGCGGGCTGACGTCGGAGAACGTCGGCGAGGCGATTGCCCGCGTGCGCCCGTATGCCGTAGACGTATCCAGCGGGGTCGAAGCGGAACCGGGTCACAAGGATCACGCGAAACTGCGCGCCTTTCTGCGGGCCGTGCGCCAGGCTGACGCCCGCCTCGATCCCTGAAGGTTTTGCCCATGCCCGCCCTCTCCCTCCTTTCCGACCTTTCCGACCAGACCCGCCGCGAATTGGAAGCCGCCTACCGCCAGACGACTTACCGAGTCGAGGATGGCGCGGCGCAATGCGCCCTGCGGATCGGCGCGACCCACCCGGCGCTGGAGGATTTGCTGACACGTCTGGACGTGACGACGTGGGCCTTCCTGACGGCGGTGAACCCCGGTTCCGCCCCGCTGCCGCCTGAAGAGAACGCGCAGCGGCAAACGGCATTGACGGAAGTCGTGCAGGCGCGCGGCTGGACGCATTTCGTTGGGCGGAGCGTGGGGGATGCGGGCGATTGGGAAGAGCCGGGCCTGCTCGTCGCTCCCGCCTCGTCACTCCGGCGAGGGTTTTCTTCCCGATTTCCAGCGCAGGCAGGGGCGCTCCACGCCGTACCAACTGAGAGCGGCAAGGGCGAACGTAAGTGGCAGAGCGAGGGCGAAAAGCGACAGAGGCGTCAGGCGATCGTGAAAGGTTTGCAGCAACTGCTGTTGAACCGGAAAGGCGATCAGATAAATGCCGTAGGAAAAATCGCCCCGGCGTCCGAAGTTTTGCAAGGCGGGAACGGGGGCGAACGCGGCGTAGAGCAGGGGATAGGTTCCTGCAAGCGGCAGGGCGAGGGCCAGCCCGTTCGTCCGCGCCGTGACGAGCAGGATGAGCAGCGAAATGACGAGCAGCGAAAATCGGAGCGCCAGCCGGTCGCGATACAGAAAAGCGACGACGCCCGCCAGATAGTAGGCGAGAAACCGGGGCCACAGCGCCAGCGCGCCGACGATCGGCAGCGCGGCGTGACGCAGCAGGTCGGGGCGAACGTAAGTTTGCGCGCCGAACCCGGCCAGCGCAAGGACGAACAACAAAAGCGGCACGGCTCGAACCCGCAGCGCGCCCGCCAGCCCCAGAACCGCCACGAGCAGATAGCACAGGAACTCGTAACGAATCGTCCACAGCGAGCCGTTCACGCCCTCGTACCGCAGATACGTAAAAATCGGCGGCAGGACGAGCTGCAGCTGCGCCAGGCGATAGAAGAAGCGGGGCCAGGCGAAGGCGTTCCAGTACGCGGCGGCATTGGCGGCGTTCAGCGGCCCGATCACGAGCGCGCACAGCAGGCCGACGACGAGAAAGGCCGGATAAATTCGCAGCGCGCGGCGTCGCAGAAAGTCGCCAACGCCCCGGCTTCGCTGCCAGCTCGCGGCGATCAGAAACCCGCTGAGGACAAAAAAAGCGTTGACCGCCAGCCCGCCGCCATCTATCTGCCCCTGCGTCCAGCGCGCGAACGGTTCGCGCCGCGCCTGCCCGGTCAGCAGGTAGCTGTGCGAAAACAACACGAGAATGGCGAGTGCGACGCGCAGAAAGTCAATGTTGTTGCGCCGGTCGCCGCTCGCCGTCGCCAAGGATTGGGGTTTGACCTCGCTCTTTTTCTCTCTGCCGGGCAAATTACGGCCCCAGCCAGCGGCGTTCGCGCGGCAGTTTGCGATCCTCTTTGAGGAGCGTCAGGGCCGAGCGAAACTCCTGCGCCAGCTCGTCTATGGCGGCCTTATCGCGGGTGTCGGCAATCGGCCCGCCTTTTTGCATCCGCTCGATGGCGACGGCGAACTCGTAGCGTGTCTGCGCCCGTCGGCCCCGGAAATAACCTGCCGGGTAGTCCCGCAGTACGCCCTGCGCCTGCAAGGCGGTGGCAGCGGCATAGGCCCAATGCCTGCGGTCTACGTCCTGGAAAAGTTCCTGTCGCCACAAGGCGCGCAGACGGGCGACTTCGGTTTGCAGTTCCTGCAGGCGCGGTTTCGGCGCAGTGGGCGGGGCAGGCGCAGGCTTCGCGTCCTGCTGACCCAGAGCGGGCCAGGACAGAGCCATCCCGACGCCCAGCAAACCGATCAGCAGGTTTGTTGAGAACGCTTTCGTCAAAGTCATCTTTCGTTTTCCTTTGCTTCCTTATCCCGAATCCCGATTGAACTCTCGCCGCAAAAACAGACGGCCCGCGAAAAAACCACGTCGGAACGCTTTAAAACAGTTTGCCGAAAAAAAAGGTGCGTCCGAAGAGCAATTGGAATACCGGCCCATCGCCGGACACTCCCCATTGCACGGCCACGTCATACACGTCATAACGATGCGGCGCGTAGCTGAAACCGTGCATTGTCGTAACCTGGGCGCGCTGCCCGGCAAGGGCGGACTGGTAAGCGAGTTCGTTGAAGTACTGCCACCGCCCGCCCGCAATCGGAAAGGTGAGCGAGGCCGAAACGAGGGTTTGCGTGTCGGTTCCCGGCGCGTCCTGCCGTGAGAGCGACGACACGCCCAGGTTGAAATCGCCGTGCAGGGCGGGCGAAAAGTCGCGGCTCGCCAGAAGTAAGGCGGAGAAGTCGAACTTTTTTGTGCCGAGCGCGGCCCGCGCGGTCGGAATTTTCACCGTGACGCGCCCGGCGATGTCGAAGCGCGCCTTATCTTGCGTGGCGAACAGGTATTGGAGCGCGGCGTAGGTGTCGCCGTAACCGTCCGTGCGGTCGCCCAACTGGACGTACCCGTCCGTCGCCAGCCGAACTTGCAGACGACGGCTGCGCGTCGTCAATTTGAGCAGCAGGGGCGTGTTGAAATTCCGGTCGCGATCCAAATCCTTCTGCCCGCCGAACTCGGCTTCGAGCCAGCCGGGGGCCGTCAGCGCCGCCGGGTCGGTAATGGAGGGACGACCGGGATTGACGGCAGGCGGGCTGTTGTCCGGCTGGGCGTCGGCGCTTTTCTGCGCGTGCGCCTGCGTCCCGCCGACGAACAAAGCCAGCATCGCTGCCCCCACCCCTCGCCAACAAGAAACCATGCTGCCTCCTCGCGAATGTATGCTGCATTTCGACGCCCCAGGTGTTCATCCCAGGGTTGAAACCCCGGTCAATTCATCCCAGGGTTGAAACCCCGGTCAATTCATCCCAGGGTTAAAACCCCGGTCAATTCATCCCAGGGTTAAAACCCCGGTCAATTCATCCCAGGGTTAAAACCTGGGTCTGTCTGGCCTGCGGCCAAGCGTCCATTCGGACGCCAATGCGTTCGTGATTGCAATGTTGCGAGCAGC
>JBBRNU010000061.1:0-12166 GCA_038230115.1 Chthonomonadales bacterium
CCCTGTCAAGCCGCGTCCGTTCGCCGCGCGACATAAAAAACCCGGTCGGACGTGCGAGCGGGCGGGCGCAGCGTGTACGCCTGGTACACGGCGACGTCGGCAAACCCGGCGGCTGCCAGCATCGCCTGAATTTCCTCGATACGATAGGCGAACTGCCAGTGCGTCTCCTCGAAAGCGCGGTCGCTCCCGTCGTCCTCGCGATACCAGAACCGCATTCGCACGCGGCACAGGCGGGTTTGGGGATCGTAATCGCTGCGCCAATCGTAGCGCAGCCGCTCTTCCTGGCCCAAATTGTTCTGGTCGAAAAAACGATTCCTCAGCGCGAATTCCGTGTTCAAGTCGAAAATAAACAGCGCGCCGGGCTGCAAATGCCGGGCCACACGCCCCATCGCCAGCGCCAGACGCTGCGGGTCGGTAACGTAGTTGAGGCTGTCGAACAGGCTGACGCACAACTCGAAGCGTTTTTCGGGCAGATTGAGTTCGGCGGCGTCCTGAATATAATAAGGAATGTTCAGCCCGCTCGCCTGCGCTTTGCGCCGCGCCTGGGCGATCATCCCCGGCGCGATGTCCACGCCGGTCGGGGCGAACCCGGCGCGGTACAGCAGCTCGGTCACGTTGCCCGTCCCGCAGGCCAAATCCAAAACGACGTGGGGCCGCGTGTCGCGCTCGGCAAGAAGGGTTTGCAGATACGCAAGCCAGTCGTCGTAAGGCACGCCATACATCAGCGTGTCGTACAGCGCGGCGACCGCGACAAACTGCGCGTCCGGGCCGACCGCGCTTGCGGGCGGCTCCTGATTTTCGGGGTTTTCCTGACGTCTCAGGGGCGTTGTTTCGTCGGTCATTTCGCTTTTCTACTACGCCGCATCAGGCGACAATTCCTGCATTTTTGAACAGACAAACCCCTTATTACACTCCGCCGCACGATTGACCTTCCAGTTCTTAACATAAATTTAACATTTCCTTTACATTCCCTTAACATAGCCCGCGTACTATGGAGACGCTCTTTTTTCGCGCACTACCCGCCTCGGCAAGACCAACGACAGCAAGACAAATTCGGACAACGAAGTTTTTTCAGGAGGACGCTGTTGGCTAAGTTTCGCTCAACGTTAGTTTGCGCCGCGCTTTTAGGTACGCTTCAGGTCTCCGCCAACGCGCAGGCCACGCCCCAGGATGTGCCGCAAAGCCATTGGGCTTATGGCGCGGTGCAGGATTTGGCAGGGAAGGGTCTCATCAAGGGCTATCCGCCCAACGGTAATTTCTTCGGCGGGCGCTCTGTCACCCGCTACGAAATGGCGACTATTTTGCAGCGCGTTCTGGCGCGCGTGGACGACCTGGTCGCCGCCCAGAGCGGCAAGGGCGGCGCGACCGGCGGCGTGACCCCGGAGCAGCTCGCCGAAGTGCGCCGCCTGGTGGACGAATTTCGGGTCGAACTGACCGTCATCGGAACCGATCTGCAAAAGGTCAAAGACGACCTGGAAGCCGTGAAAACCAGCGTCGCCGACCTGACGCAGCAGCAGGCCGACCTGCGGCAGGGCTTGCAGGCCGCGATCGACGCTACGCAGGAGCAGGCCAACCGCATTGACCGCCTGAACAGCGCCAAAGTGGACAACGGCTTCGGGCGCATCAAAGTGGACGGCTTGCTGCAGGAATGGATTCAGTCGGAACTCAATTCGCCCGACCGGGGCGTCGCCAGCGGCTTCCGCCTGCGCCGCGCGGAAATCAAGCTCTCCGGCACGATCAGCCCAAAATCTTACTGGACAGTCATGATTGACCCGGCCAAAGCCCTCGCGGTCAATACCACATCCTCGTCTTCCGGTTCCGGGGCCGGCACGACCACGAGCGTGACCACCTCGGTCAACAACGCCAGCCTGATTTTGCAGGACACGTTCGTCGGCTTACAGTTCAACCCGGAACTCGCCGCCGAAGTGGGCCAGCAGAAAGTTCCGATGTCCATGGAAGGGCTGCGCTCGTCGGCCCAGTTGCTCACGGTCGAGCGGGCGATTTTCAACACGCTGCCGACGGATCGCGGGCGCGTCGGCGACATTCGCGACATCGGCGCGCTCCTGCGCCTGACCACGCGCCGCTTCGACGGGCAGTTCGGCGTCTTCAACGACGGCGGCAATAACCAGAACAACCTCGATTTCAACAACGCCAAAGAGGTCATCGGGCATCTGCAGGCGAAAATTCTGCCGAACGTGATGATCGGCGCGTATGGCGAAATTTCCGGGGGCGTCGGACGGTCGCCGAGCGCGCTCAGTCCCAATATCTCCACCACCAACTACCCGCGCTCCCGCGTCGGCGTGGAAGGCTCCTATGCGCGTGGACGCCATCTGCTCGAAGGCGAATACGTCTGGGCGCGTGACGGCGCGGCCACGACGACCGGCGCGGTCGCCCGTCCGCTCGGCATTCTCGCCGAAGGCGGCTACGCGCTCTATGGCTACCGGCTCAGCCCGTCGTGGCAATTCATCGCGCGCGGCGAGTACTGGAACCCGGATCGCGATCTGCATGGCGCGGCCCACGTCAACGAGTTCGACCTGACGATTGGCGCGAACTACTATCTGAACGGCCACAACTCGAAGATTCAGCTTAACTACATCCGCAAGAACATCAACGGCCCGAACTCGCTCAATCCGCTTGGCGTGGGCGGCGCGACGTTCTTGGGCGCGGATCGCGAACTGGTGCTTGTCAACTTCCAGCAGGCATTCTAACCCGCCGCGTCGAAGTTGTCAGGGGTTTGCGAAAACGCGCGGCATCGAAAGCGTAACGACGGGAACCGAAACCCGTATAACAGAATGGATGACGCGCAAATACGCGCGTCAGGCATGGAAGACGCCTGCTAAATGCGTCTTGACGCAGCAATGCGCGCCGCATCAGAGGAATCAGAGGAAGCGCGCCGGGACAAAGAACCGTTCCGGCGCGGACGAACGAAGGTTCAGGAGAGTTACGAAGCATGATGAAGCAGACTATCAGCCGGGGGCTGGCTTTGGCGGGCGCGGCTTTCGCCCTCGCAGGCCCGACCCAGGCGCAGACCATCAACGGCGCGGGCGCGACGTTTCCCGCCCCCATCTACGCAAAGTGGTTTCAGGCCTACAGCGCGCAGCACAGCAGCGTGAAGTTCAACTATCAGGCCGTCGGGTCGGGCGCGGGCATCGCGCAGTACAAGGCCGGAACGGTTGACTTCGGAGCCAGCGACGCGCCGCTTTCCGATGCGGAGCAGGCGTCCATGCCGCAGCCCACGCTGCACATCCCGACGGTCGCGGGCGCGGTCGTCATGTCCTACAACATTCCCGGCATCGGGCCGGGACTGCGCCTCTCCGGGGACGTGATTGCCGACATCTTCCTGGGCAAAATCAAGACCTGGAACGACCCGCGCATCGTGAAGATGAACCCCAGCCTGACGCTGCCCGGCCAGAATATCTCGGTCGTGCATCGCGCCGACGGTTCGGGAACCACCTACATCTACACGAACTACCTGTCGGCTGTCAGCAGCGAGTGGAAGTCGAAAGTCGGCGCGGGCAAATCGGTCAGTTGGCCGACCGGTCTGGGCGGCAACGGCAGTTCGGGCGTTTCGGGCCTAATCCGCAACTCGCCCGGCGCGATTGGCTACGTCGAATTGGCCTATGCCGTGCAGAACAAACTGCCCTACGGCCCGATTAAGAACCGCTCCGGCAACTACGTTCTGGCCTCCATCGCCAGCACCAAAGCGTCCGCCGACGCCGCCGCGCCCCTGATGAAGCGCGACGTGCGCGTCTCGATTGTCAACGGCGCGGGCGTCAACGCCTACCCGATTGCCGGGTTCACCTACCTGCTCGTTCCCAAGACCTACCGCGACGCCGCGAAAGGCCGCGCGATGCTGGACTTCCTGAAGTGGGCGATGGGGCCGGGCCAGGAAATGGCCGAATCCCTGCTGTACGCGCCGCTGCCCGAATCGGTCGTGCAAATCAACCTGCGCGCCCTGGGCCAGGGCGGTCGCACCGCCGTTCGCTGAAAAATCCTCGGCTCTTCTGACCGGGTTCGCCCTTTCAGAAGAGCCGTTCCTGCCTTTCGCAATTGTTTCGCGTTCTGTTACAGTCGAATTTGCGCCCGCTTTCTCGTATAATCTTCACCCAATTCCGCCTTACGGAGACGAATTGAACCGCAATGGATGATGTCGCGCCTCTGACAACTGCAATCACCCGACAGCGCGAGCCGGTCGCCAAACCGCCGCCGCTCGCCACCAACCGGCGCGGCGGCATGGGCGATGAAGTTTTTCGCTACGTTTCCATGTGCTTCGGGCTGACGGTCTTTTTCCTGATCGCCTGGATCGGCGTCGGCCTGTTTCAGCAGTCCGGCCTAACCCGGCACCGGTTCGGCTGGCACATGCTGACGAACTCGCAATGGGACGTGCCGCATCAGGTGTACGGCGCGCTGCCCTTCATTTACGGCACGCTCGTCAGTTCCACTCTAGCCCTGCTGATCGCGGTTCCGCTCGGCATCGGCGCGGCGATTTTCCTGACCGAAGTCGCCCCGCGCTGGCTGGCGACCCCGATTTCGTTCATCATCGAACTGCTGGCCGCCGTTCCCAGCGTAATTTTCGGGCTGTGGGGCTTCCTCGTCCTCTGCCCCTGGCTCCAGGCCAACGTCAATCCCTGGCTGGCCGATCACTTCGGCGCAATTCCGATCTTCGCTGGCCCGCCCTACCTGACCAATATGCTGGCGGCGGGCGTGATTCTGGCGATCATGGTGCTGCCGTTCATCACCGCCGTGTCACGCGAGGTCATCAAAACCGTTCCCGGCGCGCAGCGTGAAGCCTCGCTCGGCCTGGGCGCGACGCGCTGGGAAACGATCCGGCTGGTCGTCCTGCGCGCCGCCCGCTCCGGCATCATCGGGGCGATTATTCTCGCGCTGGGCCGCGCCATCGGCGAAACGATGGCCGTCGTCATGGTCGTCGGCAACACGCCGCAAATCAAGCAGTCGCTGCTTCAGCCGGGCTACACCATGCCCGCCCTGCTCGCCAACCAGTTCAACGAGGCGCAAAACGACGACGTGCAGCGCTCGGCCCTGCTGGAAATTGCGCTCATGCTGTTCGTCATCACGCTCGTCGTGAACGCCATCGCGCGGTTATTGATTATGCTCACCTCGCGCTTCTCCGCCAACAACACGAGCGGCGCGGACAGTCCCGCCAAAGAGCGCCTGCGCGAAGTCGCCGGGTCGGGCTTGCGGTGGGGCGCGGTCGCCGTCCTCGTAGGCGCGGTTTTGTATCAGGTCGTCGCCGACGTTCGCACGCACGGCCTGCGCGGGCTGTTCGGCCCGATTGAAGCCCTTGTTCTGGTTTACGCCCTGCTGCGCGTCGTGACGCTTGTGACACGCGGAACCCCGCGCTGGCGCGTCTGGCGCACCATCAACAGCGGGGCGATGTACGGCGTGGTCTCGCTGTGCGCGTTCACGGCCTGCTTCCTGCTGGGCCTGCTCCTGGTTTACGTTTCCGTACAGGGCGCGCACGCGCTCAACGTCCACTTCTTCACCGACCTGCCCAAGTCGCCCGACGACCCGACCGGCGGCATGAAAAACGGCATCATCGGCACGCTTGTCCTGGTAGGGCTGGCAAGCTGCATCGGCATTCCCGTCGGACTGATGGGCGGCATCTTCCTGGCCGAGTTCGGCAAGACCCGCATCGGGGCCGTGACGCGCTTCGCCGCCGACGTTCTCAACGGCATCCCCTCCGTCGTCATGGGAATGTTCGCTTACGCCGTATTCGTATTGCCCTTCAAAAAGTTTTCCGCGGCGGCGGGCGGCGCGGCCCTGGGCATTATGATGGTGCCGACCATTGTTCGCACGACCGAAGAGATGCTGAAACTGGTTCCCAACGCCCTGCGCGAAGCCTCGCTGGGGCTGGGCGCGACCAAAGTGCGAACCATTCGCTCCATCGTCCTGCCTGCCGCGCGCGGCGGCGTCATCACGGGCATCATGCTGGCGATTGCCCGCATCGCGGGCGAAACCGCGCCCCTGCTCTTCACCGCCTTTGGCAACGATCAGGTCAGCGTGAAGCCGGGCGAGCAGATTTCCTCGATGACGATGATGATCTACCGGTATGCGACCTCGGCGGCGACCGCCTGGGTGGACATGGCCTGGGCGGGCGCGCTCGTCCTGCTGCTCATCGTTCTCGCCATCAGCCTGCTGGCTCGCCTGGCGACCCGCAGCCGCTACGCGCTCAAGTAACGCAAAACAAAATGAAGCCGCCGCGCGTCTGAATAACGAATAACACGCGCAAAAAACTTGCATAAAATAAAAGGAACCACGCTATTGACACGACGCGAATTTCGATTTTTACTGCCCCTGCTGGCGATGTGCGGCGTTCTCGGACTGACGGGCTGCGGCAAATCCGGCTCCTCGGAAGGTAAAGACGGCGCGATGGTTGGCTCGACCGGAACCGCCTCGACCGCCACGACCGGGCAGGCTGTGCAGGAAAAACTCAAGGCCGATAAAGACCTCGCGGGCGCGGATATCAAAGCGCAGGAGCAGAGCGGAACCATCGTCCTTGACGGCACGGTCAAAAGCGTGGCGCAAAAGGACAAAGCCGAGGCCGACGTGATCGCATTGCAAAAAGAAAAGAAACTGCAAACCGGCGTCCTGAACAACCTGACTATCAGCGAAGGCGGGGCCAAAGCGGGCGATACGAAGATGGGAGGAGACACGTCCGGTGGCAGTAAATAATCCGCCGCAAAACGCTGACGCCAGCTCCGAACAGACCGCGCCGCCCAATGACAACGACATTCGCCTCAAGGCCGAGGCCGTTGACTTCTATTATGGCGCGTTTCAAGCTCTGAAAGCCATCAATCTCACGATCCTGAACTGCCACATCACGGCGATGATCGGGCCGTCGGGCTGCGGCAAATCCACCTTTTTGCGCTGCCTCAATCGCATGAACGACGAGGTCGCCGGGTCGCGCCTGACCGGGAAAATCGCCCTCGACGGGCAGGACATCTACGGGCGCGGTATCAATGTCGTGGACCTTCGCAAGCGTATCGGCATGGTCTTTCAGCGGCCCAACCCGTTCCCGATGTCCATTTTCGATAATATCACCTACGGACCGCGCATTCATGGCGAAGCCAACAAAACCACGCTGACCGAAATCGTCGAGCGCAGCCTGAAACAGGCCGCGCTTTGGGACGAAGTGAAAGACCAGCTCAAAAAGTCCGCCCTCGACCTATCCGGCGGGCAACAGCAGCGTTTGTGCATTGCCCGCGTGCTGGCGGTGGAACCGGAAGTGATCCTGATGGACGAGCCTTGCTCGGCCCTCGACCCAAATTCCACGTACCACATCGAGGAGATGATGGGGTCGCTGAAGACCAACTACACCATCGTCATTGTTACGCACAACATGCAGCAGGCGGCGCGCGTCTCGGATTATACGGGATTTTTCCTGAAGGGCGAGATGATCGAATACGGCGTGACGTCGAAGATTTTCACCAAACCGGACGACCAGCGCACAGAAGATTACATCCGGGGCCGGTTCGGATGACGGACGGCGCGGGCGGAAAGCGTTCACGCCGCAGCGGAAAGCGTTCACGCCGCAGCGGAAAGCGTTCACGCGGAAACCAGGGAACTTTGTGACGTATCTCGCGCTGATCGCCCACGACGACAAAAAAGACGACATGATCGCGCTCGCCCAGCGGGAGCGGACGACATTTGCGCGCGAGCCGCTGGTCGCTACCTTTACGACCGGCTCGCTCATCGAGCGCGAAACGGGGCTGTCCGTCCTGAAGATGCTCTCCGGGCCATTGGGCGGCGACCTGCAAATCGGGGCGATGATCGCGACCGAGCAGGTCAAGGCCGTCATTTTTCTGCGCGATCCGCTGACCGCTCATCCGCACGAGCCGGATATTTCGGCTTTGCTCAAAGTATGCGACACGCACAACATCCCCCTGGCGACCAATCTGGCGACCGCAGTTCTCATTCTCCGCCATCTGGACGATCTGAGCGAGCTTCAGGAACCGCACGCATGAAGGTACTCGTCGTTGACGATGAACTGCCGATTGTCGAGGCCGTCGCATATAGCCTTCGCAGAGAGGGCTACGAAACGCTCACGGCCAACGACGCCGAGCAGTGCCTGGAGATAGCGCGTTCCAAACGGCCCGACCTGATTATTCTGGACGTGATGCTGCCTTCGGCCAGCGGCTTCGACATTTGCCGCTTGCTTCGCAAGCAGAGCAATATCCCGATTATCATGCTGACGGCGCGGGCCGACGAAACCGACCGCGTGGTCGGGCTGGAACTGGGCGCGGACGACTACATCACCAAGCCGTTCAGTATGCGCGAGCTGATGGCGCGCGTGAAAACGATACTGCGGCGCAGTAATTCCAGCGCGGGCGCGATGCCGGAAGAGGCGCGCGTAGTTTTGGGCGATCTTACGATTGATATGGATCGGCACGAGGTCTTCGTGCGCGGCGAGGCCGTCGAGTTATCGCCGCGCGAATTCGAGCTGCTGCATTTCCTGACCGCGCAGCCGGGCCGGGTTTTCAGCCGGCAAACGCTGCTGGACCGGGTGTGGGGAGCCGACGCCTATGTCGAGGATCGCACAGTAGACGTGCATATTCGCTGGCTCCGGGAGAAAATCGAGATTACGCCGTCGCGCCCGGAACGCCTGGTAACGATTCGCGGCGTGGGCTACAAGTATGTGCCGGGCGGCAAGCGAAGTTAAGCGAAGCGAAAAGAGCGGGGTCGAAAGAGTAAGGCGGTAAGCGTTTCATGACCGGGTTATTGGAGGCGGTTTGTTTGGCGGGCGCGCTGGCGCTGGCTTATCTAGCGCGGCGGGTCGTCACGCTCCATCTGACCGTGCGGCAAATGGAGGCGGCCCAGGGGCTGGCGATCACTTCTTCCCAGGCCGACACGGAGCGGCTGGAAGCGCAGATGACCGCGCTCTGTCAGGAATACGACGCCCTGATGCAGCACTGCGCGGCAGGCGTGCTGGTTCTGGACGGGGCGGGCGTCATCGAACGCGCGAATGAGGCCGCGCGGGAACTGCTGGGCATCCCAACGCAAACCCTGGTCGGCAAGTCCCTGCTGCAAGCCACGCTTTCCAACGAATTGAACGGGCTGGCGCGTCAGACGCGCGAGTCGCTTACCACGCAGCAGCGCGAACTGCGCGGGCCGGGCGCGTCCGGCAGCGCGCTGGTAGTCTCGGTTTCCCCGATTGCCGGACGGCCCCCGCATCAGCGGCTGCTGCTGGTCGCCTATGACGTGACCGAACTGCGGCGGCTGGAAACCATTCGCCGCGATTTCGTCGCCAACGTCTCGCACGAACTTCGGACGCCCCTGGCCTCGATCCGGGCGATGGCCGAAACGCTCCAGGACGGCGCGCTCGACGACCCTTCGGTTTCCACGCACTTCTTGAACACGATCGTCAACGAGGCGCAGCGCCTGACCCGCATTTCCGAAGACCTGCTGATTTTGTCGCAGGCCGAGTCGCGCCAGCCGGAAAAAGATTCCATGACGCTTTCCGATCTGGCGGTCGAGGTCGTGGCCCGGTTTCAGACGCAGGCCGAAAAAGCGGGCGTTCGGCTCGATGCGAACGTGCCGCGCGGCCTCAAAGTCTTCGCCAACCACGATCAGGTCGAACAGGTGCTGGTAAATCTGGTGGATAACGCCATCAAATACACGCCCGCCGGGGGGAAAGTCTGCCTGACCGCCGCGCGCGAGGACGCCGACATCGCAGTTCACGTCACGGATACCGGCATCGGGATCATGGAGCAGGATTTGCCGCGCATCTTCGAGCGCTTTTATCGCGTGGACAAAGCCCGCTCGCGCCGCTCCGGGGGAACCGGCCTGGGCCTGGCTATCGTCAAGCACATCGTAGAAATTCACGGCGGCGTGGTCACGGTCGAGAGCGAATACAACCGGGGTTCCACCTTCACCTTCACCCTCCCCGCCCTCGTTTAACGCATTCATCCCAGGGTTGAAGCCGAGGCCCAAATCGCGATATTCCCCGGTCGTTCATCCCAGGGTTAAAACCCCGGTCTTGTGGCGTTCCGCCGAGCGTCCGTTCGGACGCTATACGGTGCGCTGCCCGCAAGATTGCAATAACGAACGGGATTACGGCAACCGGCATTGGCGTCCGAACGGACGCTTGGCCGCAGGCCAGACAGACCGGGATTTTAAGATGACCGGAATGACCGACCGGGGATAAAACCCATGAAAACCTGCGGCGGGCTAAATCGCGAAGACCATTTTCATCATGACGCGCTTGACGAAACGCCGGGCGTTGGGGTCGCCGATGATGAAATACGTGTCGGTTCCCGTATGCCCGCTGTTGCGATACGACACGTAAAAATTGTTGGTCTCGCTGCCCAGCACCGCCCGCCCGCCAAACGCTTTGTATTTACTCAGTTCGTAGTTGAACGTGAGAATGTGCTGCTGCGAAATCCCCTGATAGTTCTCCACAAACGAGCCGAGCGACACGTCGAGATGCTTGAACAGCCGAATGCTGACACTCGGCCCGAACGACGTGTAGGGCAAATCCGCCTGCTGACCGGTTGACAACGAAAGCCTCCACTGCCGGAACCGGTTCGACACGCCCCCGTTCAAGTGCAGGCCATAGGTAAAATCCGTGCTGTCGTCGAACTTGCCGCCGTCCACGAAAAACCCGAAGCCGTAATCGCTGCGTGTCTCGAAATCAATATTCGCGGAGGCGCGGCGGCGAAACGGCCTGCCGTCCATGTGCCAGTCCCACTGCGGCGAGAACTCGAAGTTGAACGTGCGAAAGAAGCCGTGCCGCCACTCGGTCGCCCAGTTGGTGTAGTTGGTAAATCCCTTGAAATCGTTGAAGGGAATATAGCCCAGCCGATCCACGAACGTCGAGCCGACGCGAAAAAAGCGGGTCGTCGTGAACAGGTTTTTGTCTTCCAGATTGAGCGCGCCCGTGTAGGCCAGTCCGCCCGCGCCCGGCCCCAGCGTTTGCGCGATCTGCCCGTTGAGCGACCATTTCCCCTTGCGAAAATAGGGGGCGAAGGCCGCAACCGTGTTGTCTTCGCCGGGCGCGAGTCGCTGCTGCAACAGCAGATTAACGCCCGACGTGGGGCTGAACTCGCGGCGCAGGTTGGTGACGAAATTGGCCTGCTGGTTCAGCGCGAAGGTTCCCAGCATTCCGACCGTCGTTTGCGGCGTCAGCTTGCCATAAAATTTGACGCCCGTATCCACCTTTTGAATGCGCGTGGAGTTGAAGAACGGGCCGATTTCGTACCCCTGCCCCAGGTTGATGTAGTCGCGGCCCTCCAGAAAGAAGGGGCGGCGTTCCGGCACGAACCGCTCGCTGCGCGTGAACCCGATGCTTTCGACCGCGCCCTCGACGCTGGCGAAATCCGGGTTGAGGGTCGCGACGCCCGTCAGTTCCGGCGAGGGCTGATAGCGCGCGTCCAGGCCGACGCGAAACTGGCTGCGGTCGCCCCCTTGCTGCGCGCTCGGCAGGAAGTAGGGCAGGAATGAGGGGCGCGGTCGCCAGGATTGCGTGGGCGGCTCCACGTCCTGCCAGAACCCCTCACGCTCCTGAAACCCCTGCGGCCCCAGATCGCTCCATTGCGACGTGATTTTCGTGCGCTGCTGGCGACGGACGAGATTGATGCCCATTGTCAGCGCCTTTTTGCCGCGCGGATACGGCAGAATGGCCCAGGGAATTCGCATTTCCGCCGTCCAGCCGTCTGAGACGCGCTTGACCGCCCCGTTCCAGTCGCCCTGCCACTCCACTTTGCCCGCGCGTCCGCCCGGCGCAAACGTGCGCTGCGTGCCAATCGCGTTCAAGACGAACGTCGCGCTGTCGTTGTCTTTGAAGGTCTTGAAGGTATCGAAAATGACGCGCACGGTATCGTCGTTGCCCAGGTCGGCGTCGCGCACGGTTTCGCGGGCCACAATCTGGTCGGGCTGGCTTTCGTGGCAGTAGAACCCAACGTAAATGCTGGTTTTGTCATACAGCAGATACGCCTCGGTCTGATCGGCGACCGGGCGGCTGTTCTGCGTATCGAGAAACGTGTGGGCTTTGCTGGCGCGCTTCCAAACCGCGTCGTTCAAATCGCCGTCAATGACCGGCGGCGTGTCGGTTTCAGTGAGCCGAACGGCGGCGAGGGGACGGTTGACGTAAGAGGTGATCGGCAGCTCGTTGGTTTGGGCGTCAGCGCGGGGCGAAAGACCGGGCGCG
>JBBRNU010000062.1:0-12115 GCA_038230115.1 Chthonomonadales bacterium
CGGAAGAGACCGCCCCGCACGACGCCCTCTCCCAACGTCTTTTCCAAGCCTTCGTGGACGCGCTCTGATGAACGCAACTTGCTCGCTCGAAGCGCCGCCCCCTAAAATGCCTCTCATTCCATTTCGTAAATCAGCCAAAGCAAAAAAAGAACCTGCGCCAACCCTGAACTAGCGGTTGGCGCAGGCTCCATCGAAATCCGATGGACTTCTATGAAAAGGAGGACATGCGCTATTATCAATACGGCGCGAACTCGAAAAATGTTCCGCAATATATCAAATTACACTGATATAACGAGCGGCCCGACTTTATCGCCACGAAATTCGCTTCCCAAAACGCCCCAATGCCCCCTTCCTGACGGTATACTAACGGCGAAGTTTCCCTATTCCTCCATTCGCGTACGCGCGGATAGTCAGAACCAGCCATGATGTCGTTCCGATTGTTTTTGTCGCCTGCGTTCCCGGCCCGCGCGATCTGGTTTGCAATCGCGCTGACGCTGTGGCTTATGGCCCCGTCCGCCCGCGCGCAGGGAAAGCCCGTCAACCCTGCGCCGCCGCAGTCGCCGCCTGCCGCGCCTGCGCCCAATCCAACCGCCGCGCCCAACCTGGACGCGCGCTCCGTCACGCCCGGCCCGGACGCACGCGTGGAATATTTTGGAGCGGAAGGCGGCTATGCGGTCGGGACGCAGAGCGTCACATTTTTGGGCATTGTGCGAAATGTCGGCGCGATGCCGCTCCCGGAACGCGCACTCCGATTGCGCTGCCTTCCGATTGCCGGACTGGACTACACGACCGGCGATACCCTGCCGTTTCTGCCCGCCCTGGCGCGCAATCAGGCCGTCGCGTTTCGCTGGCGCTTCGCCCCGCCGCAGGCGACCGGCCCGCTGATCGCCGGTCTGCTGCTCGAACGCGCGCCGCCCGCCGTCCCGATGTCGAACGGAAACGGAATGAGCGCGCGGACCAGTCCGCGCGGGCCGTTGACCCTTGGAAAATCGGAGCCGCCCGCCGTCCCGGAACCGGAAACCGGCAATATCCCTGGAGCGCGCGTCACGCTCGCGGTCGTGCCGCGTTTCAGCGTCGCGCCGCGCCTGGCTCCCGTCAACGCCCTCGACGGCCAGCCTTACGCGCGGCTGGAACCGAATCAGGCGCGCATCGGCAACGACCGCGTACAGGCGCAGGTTCTGGCGACGGAGCGCCGTCAGCCGCTGCTCATGCTGGCCGGGCGCGATGCCAGCCAATGGCATATCGTGGCGACTTCGACGGCGCTGTTCAGCGTTCTTGCGGGCGAAGACGGGCAGACGCCCTGGCGCGAAACCTTCCGCTGGCGCGATTCCCGCGTGCGTGAAGACCGGGACGGGGCGCAATTGACCCTTGTGGGCGAGGCGGGGTCGCGCTGGGGGGTCGAACTGATTTTGGATGCGCGGCGCGATACCGCAGCCCTGAGCGGACGCCTGCGCCTGACGGCCCGCCGCACGCTGCGCTGCTTTGGCGTGCAATTGCCCCGCCTGCTGACGCCCGTAAACCGCTATGCGGCGGAACCGGCCAACGGCGCTCCACTCGCGGTCGAGGAGGCCGACGCGCCCGCTTTTGCCGAGACGAATATCGCCGCCGACCGAGCGAACGGCGTCACGTTCGGGATTGCCTGGCCGTCCGCGCCCCCGCTCGACGGCTGGCGCTGGAGCCGACTGCCCGGCGGCGGCGACGCGCCGGGTCTGCTCGGCGCGCAGGCGATGAGCGACGCGCGCGGGGCCGTCGTGGTGGCGGGCGCGACCCTGGAATTTCCGTTCCGCCTGTTCGCCTTCGGCCCCAGCGACACGATCCGCGACGCCCTGCGCTTCGCCCTGCCCTGAATGGCTCCGGGGCGCTTTCGAATTTTTGTATTGGGAGTTCTGACGTGCCGGAAACGCTGACCGTAGCCGCCTGCGCCAAAATCAACTTGACCCTCGACGTGTTCAGCAAGCGCGCCGACGGGTATCACAGCCTGGCCTCGATTTTTCAGGCCGTCTCGCTGCGGGACGTGATTCGTCTGACCCGGCAGGCGGAGGGCGAGCCTGAAGTTACGCTTGTCTGCCACGCCCCGGATTCCGCCTCCGTTCCCGACGACGCCACGAATCTCGCCTTTCGCGCCGCCCAATCCGCCCTGGACGCTGCGCGGGAACAGGGCCGGACGGTGGACGGCGGCGTGCGAATCGAATTGACAAAACGCATTCCCGCGCAGGCCGGATTAGGCGGCGGCAGCAGCGACGCCGCCGCCACGCTCCTCGGCGTGAACCAGTTGCTCCATCTCGACCTCGATGCGAAAACGCTGCACGCGCTCGGGGCCGCGCTCGGCTCCGACGTGCCGTTCTTTCTGATGGGCGGCACGGTCGCGGCGCGGGGCCGGGGCGAGCAGTTAACGCCCCTGCCGGACGCGCCCCCGCTCTGGCTCGTCCTCGTCAAGCCCGATGAAAACGTTTCTACGGCCTGGGCCTATGGCGAACTCGACGCGGTTCCCGACCGGGCCTCGCATCGGGCCACGAAACGCATGGAGGAAGCCCTGCGCGAAAGCGACCGGGAACGGCTGATCGCCTTTCAAAGCAACGATTTCGAGCTGCCCGTCTTCGCGCATTTCCCCAAATTGGCGTGGCTGCACGACGAACTGCAAATGGCGGGCGCGCTTGGGGCGCACCTGTGCGGCAGCGGGTCGGCCCTGTACGGGATTGCCGATACCGAGGGCGCGGCGCAGCGCATCGCCCGGCTTGTCCAATCGCGCTACCCGCAAACCAGCGTCGCCCGCTTCCTGACGCGCGCCGAATCCGACCCGCTCGCGGCAGGCCGCGCCCTTGAAATGGAACTGGAAGCGGAAAGAGAAAAGGAAGAAAGGAAAGCGGAAACGCAGCCGGAGAAGCAAAAGGGGCTTGAAAGCGAAACGGGAGGCGACGCGGCAGGCGCGCGGAAAAGGACGCCGGGAAGCGCTGGGGAGGATGCGGCGTGAGCGAAACCGCCGTTCCCGATTCCAACCTTTCCGTTTCTTCGCTGGGCGCGGTGATTCTGGCGGGCGGCAAAGCCAAGCCTGACATGCAGGCGCTCACCGGGCAGACGTCCCGCGCCCTCGTCGAAGTGAACGGCAAAACGCTGCTCGCCCACGTTACGGACGCCCTGCGCGCGGCGTCGCTGACCCGGTTAGTTGTTGTGGGCGACGTTCCCGCGTCCGACGCTTACGCCGGTATCCCCGATCAGGGCGATTTCGTCGCCAACCTGTTCGCGGGCGTGGACGCGCATCCGAGCGCCGCCTGGGTTTTGATCGCTACCTCCGACCTGCCGTTCCTGACCGGCCCCGCCGTCGCGGATTTCATCGAAAAGGGGCTGCGGCTCGCGCATTCCAGCCAGGCCGACATTGTGTTTCCCATTGTGCCGGTGGCCGCCTGCTACGCGCGTTTTCCCGGCGTCAAGCGCACCGCCCTGAAACTGCGCGAAGGCGAATTCACGGGCGGCAATCTCGCGCTCGCCCGGCCCGAACTGCTCCGCGCGCAGCGGGCGCGCATCGGCGGCGCGTATGCCGCCCGCAAAAGCCCGCTCCGTCTGGCGCAAATGCTCGGCCTGGGAACCATTGTCCGGCTCCTCTATTCGCAGCAATTTGCCCCTCGATCGCTCCCGCTGTCCTACCTGGAAGCAAAAATTTCCGGTTTGCTTGGCAGCGCGGGGCGGGCCGTCGTCAGCGACTACCCGGAAATCGCCACCGATCTCGACCGCCCGTCCGACTTTGCCGCCGTCGGTCTGACCCCGCCCGTCGCGCCGGACGGAGAAGCAGGAACCCGCGCATGAGTCCCGACACGCCTGAACCTCGCGCCGCTCCGAATGCCGTTCCGATGGGGCTTTTCGCCGTCTCGGAAGCCGAATTTCAGGCCCAAATCGCCGCCATCGAGCGCGACTCGGAAGGCCGGATTCGCTTTGCCGCGCAGGATTTGCAGACCGGGCAGGTTCTGGCGTATCACGACGACGTTCCCGTGAAAACCGCCAGCGTTGTCAAACTGCCCATTCTGGTTCATGTCGCCCTGTCGGTTTTCGAGGGCCATCTGTTGTGGGACGAGCCACTCGCGCTGACGGAAGCGGAAAAGGTCGGCGGGTCGGGCGTGCTGACCGCCTTGACGTCCGGTCTGACGCTTTCCCTGCGCGACGTCTGCACGCTGATGACCATCGTCTCCGACAATACCGGCACGAACATGGTTCTGGAACGCATCGGCATCGCGTCGGTCAACGCCCGAATGCGCGCTCTGGGCCTGCCGATTACGACCGTTTTTCGCAAAGCCTACGCTCCCGACACGCCGCAAAGTCAGCGCTACGGGCTGGGGGTCACAACCGCCCGCGAGATGCTGCGACTGCTGAATTGGCTGGCGGAGGGCGCGGTTGGCGACGCGGCAACGAGCGCCGACGTGCTGCAAATTCTGGCCCGGCAGCAGTATCGCGACGCCATTCCCCGCCTGCTTCCCGAATATTGGCGGTATGCGGGCAAGACCGGGGCCGTCAACGCCGTTCGCAACGACGTGGGGGTGGTCACTGCGCCGGATGGTCGCCGCTTCGCACTCGCCTTATTTTGCCAGGAACTGCCTCGCGTGCAATGGACGGCGGATAACCCCGGCCTGGTCGCCCTCGCCCGCCTCGCCCGCGCCTTGCTGCTGTAGCGAACCGTTTTACGGGCGGTTCCGCGCCCCGCCGCTTCTCGCCTCGAACGTCGGGACGGAGAGGAACGCGCGCCGCCCCATCCATTCGCGAAATCGCGAAATGAGGTAAAATAAACGCACTATGCGTCTCCTCAATCTCTTGAAAAGCAAAATCCATCACGCCACGGTGACCGCCGCCGACGTGAATTACATCGGCAGCGTGACCATTGACCGCGACCTGACCGAGCGCGTCGGGCTGGTCGCGGGCGAATTGGTACACGTCTGGAACGTGGACAACGGCGAGCGCTTCGAGACCTACGTGATCGCGGGCGAGCCAGGGCGCGGCGACATCATCCTGAACGGCCCCGCCGCGTATCGGGTGCAGGTCGGCCACAAAATCATCATCGCCGCCTTTTGCCTGACCGATGAACCCGTCACGCCGCGTGTGATTCTGGTGGATGCGCGCAACCGCTACGCGCGCGACTTGACCGAGGACATTTCGGCTTGATTTACGCTGTCGGGGATATTCACGGGCAGGCGACGATGCTGCGCGTCCTGCTCGCCACGCTGCGCGCCCAACCCCTCGCCGCAACCGATACCCTCGTTTTTTTGGGCGACTATATTGATCGCGGCGAGGACTCGCGCGCGGTTGTGGAAACCCTGCTGGCATTGCAGGCCGAGCGTCCCAACACGGTTTTTCTGCGCGGCAACCACGAACAAATGCTTTTGGGAGCCTGCGACGGCCCGCCTTCGGAACTCGATCCCGACCCCAACTACATATTGCATGCCGAGCCGACCGCGTTATGGCTGCAAAACGGCGGCATGGAAACGCTGGACTCCTACGAAGCGGGGGACTTCCTGCGCTGGCGCGAGGCGATCCCCGACGCGCACTGGAATTTTTTTCGCAAGACCGGCTTTGAATTTGTTACGGAACGGCATCATTTCGTTCATGCCGGTTTGCTGCCGCCCGGCAGGAACTGGCCCGCTTCCCGCGACGGGCTGGATTACCGGCTCTGGATTCGCGAGCCGTTTCTTTCCAGCCGCGCCGACTTCGACGGGCGCGTCGTCGTATTCGGCCACACGCCGCAGTCAAGCGGCCTGCCGCTCGTGCAGCGCAACAAAATCGGGCTGGATACGGGGGCGGTTTACGGCGGGCCGCTGACCGCCGGCGTCTTCCCCTCCGCCTGCTCCGATTGGCGTCTTCCCCCGCCGCTCTTCCTCCGCGCCGAATACGCCGTCCGCAAGCCCGCCTGACTCTCTATTGAGAGGTTAGGCACGGGTTCTTTTCACCGAATTTCGCACGAGCTGAACGTAAAGGAATACAGGCCGAATTCTGGCGAGGTCGGCAGCAGGCGCAGTTCGTGCGTGCCGAATTTCGCGTTTTTGGTCAGGCGGTACAGGCGCGGCGCGTCCACCATAATGTAAGTTCCGCCCTCGCGGTCGGCGTGAATATCCAAGCCTCGGTCTTTTACTGGTACGGGCCTGCCGTCCTGAGTCACGAAGACGCGAAAAGGCTTGCCGCCCTCCGGCTTGATGACCGCATTGCATTCCAGGGCGTGATATTTGATGGCGGCGTAGGGCGCCCCGGTCTTGTCGAACAAAGCGCCGCCCGCATAGCGCAGGCTCTCGCGCTCGGTTCGCCACTTGCCGCTGAGATAGATTTTGCCGTCCTCGTGGGGTGCGTGGGCTGTCAAGTCGGTGAACAGCGCCGCATTACCGACCGCGAAGGGCGTGATATTGCCGTGCTGCCCGCTCTGCGCGCCCCGCTCGCCCGCGTACAGTTCCGCTGTCGTCGGATAGCAGACCGCACCCGGCTTATCCGTATCCCGCACCACGTTCATCACTTTCGGGAAATGCAGGGCGGGGTTGTTGGCCTTGAGCAGCGCCTGAATGCGCGCCTCGCTTTCGGCATAGCCGCCCTCGCCCGCATGGTCGGCGACGATCTGGCCCCGCCCGTTGACGAAGTATTTGCGCGGCCAGAACGAGTTGCGGAACGCCGTCCAGTTTTTATACTGGCTGTCCACGAGAACCGGCCACGTAATGCCCAGCTGCCCAACGGCCTTCGCCACGTTCGCGCGGTCTTTGGCGAACGCGAACTCCGGCGTGTGGATGCCGACGATGACCAGGCCGTCCTTGGCGTACCGCTGGTTCCACTCTTTCAAGTAGGGCAGGGTGCGCTGGCAGTTGACGCAGGTATATTCCCAGAAGTCTATCAAATAGACGACGCCCTTCTTCAATTTCAACGGCTTGCCGTCCGTGTTGATCCAGTCGTCCGGCTTCCCGATCAGGGCCGGGACGGGCTGCGGCCAGTTCTCGGACGCGAGTTGAGCCGGGGCGGTTCGCGCTTCGGTTTTCGTTTTCATCGGCTTTTTTATCGGCGACGCTCCCGCGCTGGCAGACGCCCGCCCGAAACTTCCGCCCGCCAACAGGCCGACCGCGAGAACGGTGGTTAGCGTAAGAACCATTCGCGCGGCGAGCGGACTGCGCGCCCGGTCAGCCTTTGCCGCACGCAGCTGCGCGTGAAATACAGAAATCCTCTGGCCTTTCGCCCCGAAAACGGCGCGCGGCAAGCGTAGTTTCGCAGACGTGCCAAAAGCGTTGTTATGGTTTCGCTTCATTATAGATTGCTCCTCGCGACGGAAAATTCAAAACGTCAATTCTCTACAACCCTATACGCCATGAAACGCCCGCAATGTCGCAGGCGCTTCGATTGGCGCAATGGCGTGGCTGCTATTTTTCAGGTCAAGCGTTCCTTGTTACCAAGTTACCAAAACCGTGGGGCGAAGGACGGTAGAAGAGTTGGCTAAAGCAATCCCAAATCCACATGCGAAAATTTAGAGCGGAGCGCCGCCCAGAAAAACGTGGTATTGGTCAATCGAGGAACCCTTTTAGCGGCGATGTTGGGACATACATACGTCGGGCAAATCCCTGCGGATACCCTGCTTGCTCTGAAAAAATGGCGGACAGCCGGAATATGTCCGTTCCAGCCTTGCTGAAGTTGCACGTTGGGCAGGGGCTGCGCCAGGATGTCGCTGGTTGCTTGGCGAAGTCGCGGCCTGAATGCCATAACGCCCGTCCGCCTTCGCGAAGGTTAGGACGGAAGGCAGCCTATGAAAGCGCCCGGTTTTATCCCACGCGGGAGAGCCGAGCGCTTTGGCGTTTTCGGGGCGGGCTGCGCCTCAACTTGGCGATGGGAGCGGGAGTTGGGCGGTGAATTGGTAGGTTCCCGACGCCAGCGCGTAGACCGCCGCGCCGTCCTCTTCACGCAGGAAGTCCACGCCCGACGCGCCGGCGACCGGCTGGCCGTTTTCGCGGACGGAAGCGGGGTCGTGGGTCGGAACCCAGACGGTCGCGGTGGCGTTGGGCGGGATGGCGACGTTCCAAACGAACGCGCCGTCCTCGAGTTTCCAGTCGCTGACGATGGGGCCGTACATCGAATCGAGCGTGGCGCGGGCCGACGTGAGTTTGCCGCCGGGACGCGGGCGCATCACGACGTGTTTGTAGGCGGGGCGGTCAGGATCGAGATCAATTCCGGCGACGCGGGCGTAGAGCCAGTCGCCGATGGCCCCGTAAGCGTAGTGGTTGAACGAGTTCATGCCTGCGTCCTGAAAGCCCTTGTCTTCCGTCCAGCCGTCCCAGCGCTCCCAGATGGTGGTCGCGCCCTGCGTCACGGCGTACAACCACGAGGGCCATTGCGTTTGATGCAGGAGCGCGTAGGCCGTCGCGAGTTGACCGTTTTCGCTCAGTACGTGCGCGAGGTAAGGCGAGCCGACGAAGCCGGTGGACAAGCGTGTCCCGCGTTTTCCGATGTCGCTGACAAGCGTTTGAACGACCTGCGGGCGCGATCCGGGCGGAATCAGATCGAAGTGCAGGGCGAGAACGCAGGCGGTTTGCGTCGAGGCGGCGAGCAGTCCGGCGGGCGTCAGATAGCGGTTGGCGAACGCCTGTTTCACCTCGTCGGCGAGGCCGTTGTAGCGCGCGGCGTCTTCGGGCTTTTGCAATACGTCGGCGATGCGGGCCAGCAGGCGGGCGCTGTGGGCGAGAAAAGCCACGCCGATCAGGTCGGTAGGCGTTTCGGCGTTGATGGAGAGCCAGTCGCCAAACCCGCTCCAGCCGCCGCGCCGGTGCGGGAAGGGCGGGCCGTCCGGCTTGGTTTCGACGAGGAATTGCACGAACCGCTTCATGCCGTCGTAATGTTCGGCCAGCAGGCGCGTGTCGCCGTAACAAAGGTAAATCGTCCAGGGGCAGATAATGCCCGCGTCGGCCCACGCCGGGCCGCCGTCCGCGCCGACGACGTTGGTGTTCGGGGCGATGGGCGGGTACGCGCCCGCTTCGGACTGCGCGTCGGCCAAGTCCTGCTGCCATTTGTTGAAGAAGGCCGCCACGTCGCGATTGAACGCGGCGGTGCGAATGAAAACCTGCGCGTCGCCCGTCCAGCCCAGGCGCTCGTCGCGCTGCGGGCAGTCGGTCGGCACGTCCACGAAGTTGCCGCGCTGCCCCCAGTCAATGTTGGATTGCAGCTGGTTGAGGAGCGGGTCGGAGCAGGCGAACGTTCCAGTCGGCGGGGTATCGGAGTGCAGCACGACGCCGGTAATCGCGTCCGGTTCGGGCTTGCCGGGATACCCCGCAACCTGCACGTAGCGGAAGCCGTGAAACGTGAAGCGCGGCTCCCAGACCTCGCCCGCCTCGTCGCCGCGCAGGGTGTAGTGGTCGGTTTGCAGGGCGGTGCGAAGGTTTTCCGTGTACAGCGTTCCGTTCGGTTTCAGCATCTCGCCGAAGCGCAGGACGACGGTCGTTCCGCGCGGGCCTTTGACCTTCAAGCGGACGCGCCCGACCATGTTCTGCCCCAGATCGAACAAATAATCGGGCAGGGGCCACTTCGCAATTTCTTTCGGCGGCGCGACGGGCGTAATTTCCTGCGTGGCGCGCACGGTCGGCCCGCGCATCGCCGACAGTTCCATTGCCGTTTTTACTCCTGTTTCCGCTGCGGTTTGCGCTTCCGCTTCTATTTCCATGCCGGGGGCGGCGAAAGTTTGAACCGGACGCCAGCCGTGCGCGTCGGCGTCGAAATCGGGCGTGTCCCAGCCGGGCATTTCCAGGCGCGCGTCATACGCCTCGCCCATCAGGAGGTCGGCTTCGAGGACGGGGCCGTAAGCGGTCGTCCAGGAGCCGTCTGAAACGACGACCGTCGTTGCGCCGTCGGCGTGCGTTAGATGCAGTTGCGCCAGGAGTTTCGGGCGGTCGCCGTACAACTGCCGCCCGCGCCACTCCACGTTGCCGCAGTACCAGCCGTCGCCCAGAACCGCCCCCAGCGCGTTTTCGCCGGGTTGGAGCAAGTCGGTCACGTCATAAACCTGGTACTGCACGCGCTTATTATAGTCGGTCCAGCCGGGCGTCAGGAAATCTTCGCCGACTTTTCGCCCGTTGATGCGAAACTCGTACAGACCCAGCGCGGTCACGTACAGGCGGGCGGCGGCAATCGGGTTCGTCGGTTCCACGCCGAACGTTTTGCGAAGATAGGGCGCGGGGACCGACGTGCGCGGCCCGCCGACGAGCGCGCCGCCAATCCACTCCGCGCGCCAGTCCGACCGCGCCAACAGCCCCGTTTCCCACCAGGCGAGTTCGCTGTCCGGGCTGACGACATCGTTTTCGTCCCACACGCGCACGCGCCACCACGCGCGCTGACTGGAACCGAGCGGCGTTCCGGCGTACTCGACGTGAAGGGACTGGTCGGAGGCGACTTTGCCGCTGTCCCACAAATCGGCGCGGTCGGCTCGAAGTGCGTCCAGTGACGTGGCGACCAGAATCTGGTAGGCGGTTTGCCGCGCGCCGCGCCGGTCGGCCTGCAATTTCCAGCTCAGGCGGGGGCGGGCGACGGCGATTCCAAGCGGGTTAGGGGCGTACTCGCAGCGCAGGGCGTACAGGCGGGCGGCGTCGGGCATCGGGCGGCTCCTCGAAACGGCGTTGGTTCAGGATGGGCGTTGCAAAGCGAAGTCTTGCCTTGCTGTTCGCGGGCCGGACGGGGTTTTCCTGCCGCGCGGGAGCGTCACGTTTTGACAAAGCGCAGGAGGCGCTCCAAATTTCCCTTATCCGCTTCCCGTAAGCCGTCTATATACTCGCGCCGCCTCTATACCTCATAAGGCATAAATCTGCGGTTGTTTTGTGACTTATAAGTTATATTTCTTGAGAGCGATCAAGGCTGGCATGGGTAAGGATGGCATGGGTTCTGATTACGCGAAAACGGCGGGTTAAGTTCAGAAGCGAGTGTTTGCTGTGCGGCGGCGCGGCGAGATTAGAGACAACAGGCTTCGCGTACAAGATTGCTTGACAACCGCCCGCGCGCCTGCTACCATAACCTCGTCTCGCTACGCAAGCCAGCAAGCGCAAAAATTTGGAAGGAAGGTCGCTGCGCCCATGCCGCCCGGCAAACAAGTCCCGCTAAGAATTTACACGCCGGAGTTTTGGATCAACTTCTACCGGAGCCTGACGGAAAACGCGCTGCACGCGCTGCTGCAGGTCGGCGGCATTCTGCTGGCGTATTTGATTTTGCGGGGCGTATTGTATCGGCTGATTGACGGCGTGCTGGCGCGGCTGATCGTGCGCGAAAACCGGCTCGGCCTGTCGGAAGAGCGGGCGGGGCGGCTGCAAACGCTGCAGGGGTTGTGCAAAAGCGTGGTCGGCTACGTTCTGTTTTTCGTGTTCGGCGTCCTGTTCTTGAAAGCGCTGGGCTTCGACATCATGCCGTTCATCACGACGGCGGGCGTGATCGGGCTGGCAATCGGGTTTGGGGCGCAGAAACTGGTCAAAGACGTGATTTCCGGGTTTTTCATCATCATTGACAACCTTTTCGTGGTCGGGGATGTCATTACGATTGGGGCCGTGACCGGGCAGGTGCAGGAAATGGGGATGCGGGTCACGCGCCTGCTGGACACGACCGGGCGGCTGCACCTATTCGCGAACGGCGACATCGGCACGGTCGCCAACCTGTCGCGCTATCCGGTCGAGGACTTCGTGGAAATCGCTGTCGGGCCGCAGGCGAATTTGAGCCAGGTGGTCGCCGCAATCAACGCGGCGGGAACGGAACTGCTGGCGCGCGATGACCACCGCTTGAAAGCCGCGCCGCGCGTGGCGGGCGTGACGGCGTTCAGCGCGCTCGCCATCACCCTGCGCGTCGCCGTCGTTTCTGACCCGCGTGACCTGCCCGCCGAACAGATGCGGGTGCGCGCCGCCCTGCGCGAGGCCCTCCTGCGCGCGAATATCCCTCTGGCCTGAGCGGGCGAGCCGGGCGGCGCTGTGGCGCAATCCCTATGGTACAATGAGGAAAATGGGAGCGCGGCAGAAAACTGCGAGGCCGGGAAGCCGGGCCTATAAAAGACCCGTCGTGGAGGCGTGGCCCAGCGTCCACACCGACGCAAAGACGGTAGCGCCCAAAGGTTGGCGCGGTCGAGTGAGTGGGTCAGGGGTTGAACCACACAGAC
>JBBRNU010000063.1:0-11954 GCA_038230115.1 Chthonomonadales bacterium
GTTCTGATATGCAAAGCCCGCCTGCGCGGGCTGAATTTCCCTTACCTCCTTCCCCTCTCCTTAGGCCAGGAGAGGGGAAGGAGGGCGTCCATCGCGGCTAAAATTGTTAGGTCTACCCTCATCCCCGGCCCTTCTCCCTGCATGGGAGAAGGGAGCGAAGGCGGTCATCTGCGCTGTTGCAGTGAGAGGGAGCGAAGGCGTGGGGTTGGCGCGTTACAAACAGGGAAAGAGCCTTGCCTCGACGCATCGGCATTGTGAATTTAGCCCGCGCAGGCGGGCTTTGCGTTTCAGAACGGGCATTCATTCCCGTTCTACCAACCCTGTTCGACGCGCTTTTCAAAATGGAACCGCTAACTTCATTCGACGCGCCCTAAAGTCGGTGGCAAGTTGAATTTATGCAATTGGCTCTCGCCAATCCAGCGTAGATGGGTTCGTCATAGGGCGATGGCGCTCTGCCAGTCGCCCCAGCCAGACGGCAATGCAGCGCTTCGAAAATCGGCGGGATGGATCAGCGCAATCGCCGAAGGATAAGGCGTCTCTTCGGACGGCCCGAAATAAAAGGGCGCGACGGCTTCGCCGCTGCGGACTTGCGGAACGGTATCGTCCACATACAGCACACGAATTTCGGCATGATCGGGAAAGAGATAGGCCGCCTGAATATTTGGCTCCGATGCGCGGCCAAACGAAATCAACCGTCGGGCCGACTCTTCAATGGGGCTGTCCGCAATCATTGATTTCTCTCCTGTTAAATCCAGCGCTGTGTGAAAGACGCGGCCTGCCGTCTGCATTTCAATGTTCGATTCAGAGAACCGGGTCAGGCTGCGACGGACGCGGCGTCGCGCCAGGAATGCAGCGCCCGCCAGCCCAAAACGGTTTCGGCGTGCGAACAATTCATCAGCGAACGGTTCGGATTGCCAGCAAAATAGGCGGCGCGTTCCTGTGTCCAGGAAACTTCGGGCAGGTACGTGGCGACCAATTCTTCGGTCGGCGCATGGACGAGCGTGTCGCGGGCGAAGAGCAGGAAAGCGTCGTGCTGCACGTTCTCGACTTCAAGCGCCAGCATCGCGGCGGCGACCACGTCGCGCAAATCCACGTACGCCCACAGTTCGCTCTTGCCGTGTTCCAGACGGGCCGGATCGTCGGCCCGCCCAAACCGCTCGTACCATTCGGGCTTGGCGACCCAGCCCGGACGCAGGGCGACCGTGACCAGGCCGTGCCGCTCGCTGTAGGAACGGCACGTCTCTTCGGCCAGATGCTTGGAAAGCTGATAATGCGACAGCGGATGCCGGGGATAAGCGTCGTCAATTGGAAAGCGGACGGGCGCGCGATGCCCGCCCACGCAGCCCAGCGCGTTGATGCTGGAGAAGTAAACGACGCGGCCCGCACCCGCCTCGACTGCCGCCAGCAGGACGTTCCAGGTTCCCTGTACGTTGACGCTCAGCACGTCTTCGGGGGCGCCCGCCCGGTCGTGCGCCAGCGCCCCCAGGTGCATCACGGCGTCCATGCCCTGCATCGCGCGCCGCACCGTCAAAATATCGCGCAGGTCGCCCGGCAGGTGTTCCCAATCGCCGCTCGCGCGCGGTCGGGCCACGCGGTCCAGCGTGCGAAGTTCGTGTCCGGCCTCGTGCAGGCGCGTCGTCAACGCGCGCCCGATGTGTCCCTCGCTCCCGGTCACCAGCACGCGCATCGTTCGATTTCCTTTCGCAATTCCGTCCCATTTGGCGCTGGATTTGTACGCGCGTTTCGCCGCGTCGTCCCTCTCGTTTCGCAGCGCCATAAGTAAAGGAAGCAGGCGCACAAATTCGTTACCGTTTACAAGAGGGGCCGGGCGCGATTCGGGCCGATTTCGCCCGCTTCCAGCATGGCGAGCAGGGCCGAATCGTCCTGCGTCAGCGGCAGGTCTACCCGTCCGCGCCGACGACTCGACTCGTAGGTGGAAAAGATCACCTCCGTGTGCTGAATCGCATGGTTGACCGACAGCAGCGACATATGGCCCGGCTCGTCCAGCTGCCGGATGATGTCCCGAGCGGACAGCCATGTTTCGTTGAGGTCGCCTTGCGGAACCTCGACCTCGCGCCACGCGGCGTCGCCCTTTCCTTTGAGCCGCATTTTGCGCTCGGACAGGACTTCTAAGACGCCCTCGGTTCCGATGAGCCGATGCGTGCAGCCGATGCTCGCCTCGTACCCGGAAAACATCACGCCGCGCACGCCGTTTCGCCACTTGAAATGACAGACGCCCTGATTTTCCGTGAACGCGCCGAAAGCGCGGCGTTCTTCGCGGCTGTCAATCTGCCCGATGACCCACTCGGCGGGCGTGTCCTCATTGTAGAAGAACATCATGTCGAGCCAGTGCGTTCCCCAATCGAACATATCCCCGACCTGCGCCTCGATCAAGACCAGATCGCCGATTTCCCCGTCGCGCGCGGCCTGACGAACCGCCTGAAACAGGTTGATGTGCCGCCGCTGATGCCCGAAACTGAGTTTGGCTCCGTGCGCGTCCGCCGCCGCCTTCATGCGCTTGCAGTCGCCCCAGGTCGTCGCCATCGGCTTTTCGCAATGAATGACGCGCACGCCCGCTTCCGCCGCCGCGACCGCCATGTCCGCGTGCAGGTGGGGCCAGGTGCAGACGCTCACGACATCGAGTTTTTCCTGCGCCAGCATCTCGTGGTAATCGCGGTAATGCTTTGCCGGGCTGTCGTATTTTTCAAGGAAAAGTTGGGCGTTGTCGTCGCGAATGTCGGCGATGGCGACCAACTCGATCCGGCCTGTCGCCTGAAAACTGGGGTAATGCATGTGCGCCATGCCAAACCCGGTCGCGCCCTCGGACTTCCAGGGCCGTCCCGTCCCGATGACGCCGTAACGATAGCGGGGCGTCTCTGAATGCGTGTTCGTCGTGTCCATTGCGGTGGGTTCCTCTTCGGCGGCTTGATAACGCGCAGGGCTGCCGCGCGCTTACAATTCAAGGGCGACGGCTGCGACTCCTGCCCCTTCGCCCGGCCAGCGGAGGCCGGGTTGAAACCTGATCCTTGTCGCCGTGTGCAGAAGATGGCGAGAGAAGTTCGCAGGCGGCGCGGGAAATTGCGCTGTTCCGCTTTCGACTCCAACCGGTCCAACCGGGTTTCACGCCGACGGTTCGCGGTCGGCAGGGGGCGGGCTGTCGGGATCGGGGTGACGGCTGGCCGCGCCGCTGGCCTGCGCGAGATCGGCAGCGGAATGCGCCCGCGCCTGCGCCGCCCGCATTCCATGCCGCAGCGTGTCGTAATCGGCGGCGACTTCGGCTCCGAGCAGCAAAATCGCCATCGAATAATACGCCCACACGACGAGAATGACCAGCCCGCCGAGCGACCCGTACAGGCGGTCGTAGGTGTGAAAACGGGCGAGATACAGGCCGAACCCGACCAGAGTCAGCTGCCACAGCAGGGCCGCCACGCCCGCCCCCATGAAGGCCGCTTTCCAGGGAACGTCGGCGTTGGGCAGGAAGCGGTACAGCATGGCGAACAGGAGAATCGTCAGCAGCATCGGCAGCAATCCCGACGCGAGGGCGAGCAGATGCGCGAGCAGCCCGTTGGGGACGAACGGCACGGCCTGGTTCGCCAGCGTCGCGAACAGCCAGGAAGCCGCCAGCACCCCCGCCAGCAGCGCGAGCGCGTAAAAGACCGCGAGAACGGCGATGACGCGCAGGCGCAGCCAGTGCCGCGTTTCCTTGACGTTCCAGATCAGGTTCATGGCGGGCTGCATCGAGAGGAACGCCTGATGCGCGGCGAAAAGCAGGCCCGTGATGCCGAAAATCCCGATCAAGCGGCGGTCGTTGAGGATGTGAACGAGGATGCCGTTCACGGTCGCGAGGAACTGCGGGTCGTTGGGAATGTAGTCGCGCAGGGCGTCCAAAACTTGCTCAAGCGCGTTTCGCGAGCCGCCCAACACGAAGCCGAAGGCCGCGATGCCGACGACGAGCAGGGGGACGAGCGAGAGGAGGGCGCAGTACGCGCACGCGCAGGCCATGAGGCTGCATTGGTGCGTGGCGTAAGCGTCGGAAAGACGGCGGCAGTAGCACAAAAAACGCGCGAGCGGGTCGCGGTTCAGAATGGCCTCGTCGCAGGCCGTGAGCGCGGTCAGGCTGCGCCCCACCTGCCGGGGCGACCACCGCTTTTTCGTTTTGCGCCGGGCGCGGCCTGTCTCCTGCATGATGCTTCCGATGCTTTCTCTGCTGACGGCCCATTTTGGAACGCAATGAATCGGCGTGCAAACCTACTGTTGCTGCAAGCTTCCGGCTGGAACCGGGCGGTCATCCAGGGGTAAACCCAATTTAGCCGCAAAAAAGCGCCCCGGCGCAAAAGGGAAAGCGCGAAACCCCGGTCGTTTAGCCCAGGGTTAAAACCCCGGTCGTCCCAACGTTTGGGTTCAGCCCGGTTGTTCAGCCCAGGGTTAAAACCCGGTCTGTGTCAGAAGCCGCCGAGCGTCCTTCGGACGCGATGCCAACCGCGCCAACCGCGTGGAAGTCTTTGCTGAATTTCGTGTCCGAAGGAGACACACCGCCGCAGGCTGCCGAGCGACATAGTGAATTTCGTCGCGCTTATCGCCGCGAAATTCATTTTGCCGCTCGGCCTCATTTGCGAACTTTCGGCAAACCGAGGCTCAAGCCCCGCCAAGCGATTTCAGGGCTTCGATGGCGCAGGCCATCGCCTTGCCCCGATGACTGATTTTATGTTTTTCTTCCGGGATTAGTTCCGCCATGCGCCGATCCAGTTCCGGGAGGTAGAAAATCGGGTCGTAGCCGAAGCCATTGGTTCCGCGCAGGTCGCGGGCGACGCGCCCCTCGCAAACGCCCTGGCATTCGAAAGTTTGGCCGTCGGGCGCGGCGATCACGACGACGCTGACGAAGCGGCAGGTGCGCGCCGCTTCGGGAACGTCGCGCATCAAGGCCAGAATACGGGCCATTTTTTCCGCAAACGGCGTGTCCGCGCCCAGGAACCGGTGGGAGTGAACGCCCGGCTGCCCGTCGAGCGCGTCAATGACCAGGCCGCCGTCGTCGGCGAGGGCGAGCAGGCCGGTTTCGCGCAACCCGGCGAGCGCCTTGAGCCGGGCGTTCGCCAGAAAGGTCTCGCCGGTCTCTTCAACGGGCGGAGCGTCGGGAAAGTCGGCGAGGGTGCGAAGGGTGAAATCCAGATGCGCGGCGGCCAGGATTTGCGCCATTTCGCCGCCCTTTTTGACATTGGTCGTGGCAAGCAGCAAGGGGGTTGGCATCGGTCAGCGCAGCCCTTCGATGGCGGCTTTTTGCAGGCGGAACAGCTCGTCCAGGCCGATCTGCGCCAGGTCGAGCAGGCGGTTCAGGCGGGCGCGGTCGAAGGGCGTGTGTTCCGCCGTTCCCTGCACTTCGATGTAGCGGCCCTTGTCGGTCGCGACCACGTTCATGTCCACGCCCGCGCCGTTGTCTTCCTGATAGCACAGGTCGAGAACGTCGTCGGTTCCCACCAAACCCACGCTGATGGCCGCGACCTGCCCGGTGAGCGGCAGGCGGGTGATGGCTTTGGTCTTGACGAGATGCGCGCAGGCCTGAGCGAGCGCGACATACGCCCCGGTAATCGAGGCGCAGCGGGTTCCGCCGTCGGCCTGCAGCACGTCACAGTCGAGCCAGATAGTGCGCTCGCCCAGAACCGGCATTTCCACAACCGTTCGCAGGCTGCGCCCGATGAGCCGCTGAATTTCCATCGTGCGTCCGCCCGGCCCGGACTTGGTCTCGCGCTGGGTGCGGGTGTTGGTGGAACGCGGCAGCATCCCGTATTCCGCCGTAACCCACCCCTGGTTCTGGCCTTTCAGGAACGGCGGGATTTTTTCTTCAATCGAGGCGGTGCAGATCACGCGCGTGTCGCCCATCTCGATCAGGCACGAGCCTTCGGCGTTGGGCATGAAACCGGGCGTTATTTTGGCGGGGCGCATTTGACTGCTGCCGCGCCCGTCCACTCGTGGCATACGGGGCTGCGTCTCCTTGCGGGAATAAGAAAAGGGCAGGCAGGGCGATTGTCCTGCCGGGGCGACCGAATCGCCCGCGCCGGAACGCTCCTGACCTTTCGCGCTTTCCTTTCGCCGCCCGTCCCGCGCATTCCTGCCTGAACCCGGCGATCAGTCCAGATGCGATGCTGGACTGATCGCCTGCTTCGCCCTGGTTTGGAAGAGCGTGCGGTTCTTGTTTCCCGTCTTCCCGGCGGATTCCAACGTCATGAGCCGGGCGTCGCGCCTATGAAAGCAGCGTCCTGCGGCGGGCGGGGGCGGTATGGCTGGCGCGTCGGCCTCCCCCGCCCGAAAAGAAAATCAGGCGCGTTTCAAGCTTGACGCCTACCCCTCGTACTCCTTCGTATCGTCGGACTTCGCCAGACTGATCGCGCCGGTCGCAGCGCTCAATTTCAGACTGAGCGTCGAGCCGTCCGTAAAATCAATGTCCAGGTCCGCGCCCCGCTGCCGTACCGAGTCCACCTGCCGCTTCTCCAGCAGTTTCGACAATTTCTCGTTCGTCGCCATGTTCGTTTTCCTTTCTTTGCCTTGCACTCGCGATGCAATGAGCGGCCTGCGCTGCGCCGCCGGTTGTTAAGCATACCTGAAAATTCCGAACCGGGTGAAAATAAGGGTTTCGCCCGCTGAGGGAACTAATGCCCCAAGCCGAACATATCACTAGTAACGAATGTTTCCTTTCCGCCGCGTTGACAGAGAGCGGGCGGAAAAGGTATACTCGCCTTAGATTGTGAAAAAGGCTACGAAGTCGGGCCGCACGCGCGCAGGCCGTTCGCCAGTCAGGTGGAAAGCATGGCGGGAACCGCAGCACAACCGGAATCCAGTCCGACGACGCAGCCCGGTCGCCCGCTTTATTCCGGCGACAAAGAGCGCTACGTCCGCGAGATGTTCGCCGCCATCGCGCCGCAATACGACCGCCTCAACGCCATCCTCAGCTTCAATCAGCACAAAGCCTGGCGTCGCCTGACCGTTCGGCTGGCGCAGGTCAAGGCGGGCGATCAGTGTCTGGACGTCTGCACCGGAACCGGCGACTTCGCCGTTGACCTCGCGCGCACGGTCGGCGCGACCGGGCGGGTCATCGGCGCGGATTTCTGCGAGCCTATGATTCGCAGCGGCTTGGACAAAACCGCCCGAACGACCGGCGGCCCGATCACGATGATGGTCGCCAACGCCGAGGCGCTGCCCTACCCCGCCGAACGGTTCGACGTCGCAACGGTCGGCTTCGGCATTCGCAACGTGGCGCACATTGACCGCGCGGTTCGAGAAATGGCTCGCGTTGTCAAGCCTGGCGGTCGCGTCGCCATTTTGGAATTCAACCGCCCGCAGAACCGGTGGTACAAGCCGTTCGTGGACTTCTATTTGTTTCACGTCCTGCCGCGCATCGGCGGTCTGCTCAGTCGGCGCGAGGCGTATACGTATTTGCCCGAATCCATGAAGCAGTTTGTTTCGCGCGAGGAGTTGACCGCCATCATGCAGCAGGCGGGACTGCGCGACATTCAGGTGCGTGATCTCAATTTCGGCACGGTCTGCATTCATCTGGGAACGCGACCGCCTGACGCCGGGACGGAAAGAAAACCATGAGCGCCACCACGTATATCGTCACGCCCGGAGTGGAAGCGCGCTCCGCGCCCTGTCCGCCCGCGAAGGAAGCGACGCCTGCCGCAATCAAGCAGGCCAACCCTGCCGCTTTTCTGGATTTTGTACGGCCCGACCACGACGCCGTGACCGCGCGCATGAACGCCGATCTGGGCGCCGACTCGCGCACCGTCACGATTCTGGCGCGGCATTTGCTGAACGCGGGCGGCAAGCGGCTGCGTCCCGCGATGGTCGCGCTTTCCGCTCATGCCACTTGCAAGAACGTCGCCCGCGAGCGAATCGCGATGGTCGGCGCGGCGGTGGAATTCGTTCACATGGCGACTCTGGTGCATGACGACGTGGTAGACAACACGGACTCGCGACGCGGCAAGCCGACGGCGAACGCGGTCTTTGGCAACGGCATCGCGGTCTTGAGCGGCGACTATATCCTGGCCCGCGCCATGCGTCTGCTGTCGCTCGATGGCGACCTGCGAATCATTCGCACCGTCTCGGAAATCACGATTGAAATGAGCGAGGGCGAGGTGTTGGAAATCGCCGCGACCAGCAACGCCGACCTGCCTCTGGCCGATTATCTGGAAATCCTGCGAAAGAAAACCGCTGTCTTCGTAGAAGGCTGCTGCCGCTGCGGGGCGATCCTGGGCGGGGCGACGGAAATCGTGGAAAACGCCCTCGCCGATTATGGCTACCGGCTTGGCATGGCGTTTCAGCTCGCCGACGACCTGCTCGATTATACCGGCGACCCCCTCCTGACCGGCAAGCCGCGCGGCAGCGACCTGCGCGACGGGCGCGCGACCCTGCCCTTCCTGCTCGGCATCCAGGCGGCCAGCCCTGGCGAGCGTGCGCGTTTACTGACCGCATTTGGCGACTGCGAACTCGACGATGCGGGCGTGCTGGAAATCTGCGACCTGCTGGGCCGCTACGACGCTTTCGAACGCACCCGGCAGGCGGCCAGCGACGAGGTGGCGCAGGCCGAAGCGGCGCTGTCGCTCCTGCCGCCCTCGACCGCTCGCGATTGTTTCGCCGCCCTGACCGATTTTGTCGTCCAGCGCGACCGTTGACGCCGTTTCCTCACGCCGCTGCCTCAGACGTAATCAAGAAAAAGACAACCCCGAAACAAGGGTTGTCTTTTTCTTGCCTCCCTTTATGGGAACGCCGGCAGGAAACGTTTTGAGTGGACATGAAACAGCGTTTGCCAACCGCTCTCTCCCCTTCGCGTTGACCTATGCTTCGTCGTTGAGGTCTTCAGCCTTGATCTGGTCACGCGCGCCGTGCCAAATACGGTAAACGCGCACAACATCTTCAGCGTTCTCACGCGCAATCGAAAAGAGAATACGGTAGGCGGCGCTTCGCTTCCCATAAAGAAGTTGGCGGATCGCGATTTCCAGGCGCTCGCTCTCAGGAGCCAATGGGCAGCGCAGCGGAAGCGTCTCGAGGGAATTGATCGCGTCTGCCAGACCGTTATACCATTGAGTCGCCTGCTTTTCAGAGGCTTGCTCTTTCAGCCACCTATAAGCGGATTCGGCATCCGCCAGGGCTGAAGGCGAAACTCTAACGCGGTATGCCATGCTTTTGCCTTAGCGCGTCCAACGCTTCCCGCGCATCCTGACCTTCGCCGCGTGCGAATTCCTCCATTCCTTGACGAATGGCGGCAAGCGCCTCGGCCCGTTCCAGGCGTTCGCGCATTTCCTGGTAGCTTCCCGCGTCCTGCACGATCAATTCCGCCTTGCCGTTTATGGTAAGGGCCAGCGGGCTTTTGCTCTGTTTCATCTGTTTGATAAACTCTTTGGCGTTGCGCTGAAATTCGCTTAAGGAGTGTATGTCGCGCAGGTCTATCATGACGTTATTCCTAACATGAGATTTACTGTTGATTTTATGATGCCACAGCCGAATGCAAAAAGTCAAGACGAAGTAGGAAGAACACTAAGAAGGGGGCCAAGCGTGAAGCGGGCGCTGACAGGCAGGCGAAGCAAGTCGCTCCGTCTCAGAACTTCGAGGGGCAGCGTCAAAGTCTAGCGGCAGTTCGCGCGCGGACGCAACGCGCCTGCTTGGCGGCGGTTCGCCTTGCGTGTTCGTCGCTAAGTCTTGACGGCAATCGCGAGAATAGTGACGCCGAAGGGGAAGTTGAAGCGCCGCGCGAGGGCGTTTTCCGCCGTCAGCATTCCCGTCAGCAGGGCGTTGACCGGGGCGGGAACCGGGGGCATGGCGGCCTGCGGCGGGTCGTGGGGCGGCTTTTTGGCGTTGAGGCGACGCTGCGCGGCCACAACCGGGTACAGCAGCGTCATCGTATGCGACAGTTTTTCCAGCCGAAAGCCTGCCGTTTCGAACCGCGCGGCCAACTCCTGCCGCCGATACCGCCGGTGGTGCATCAGCGCCACGTCATGCTCGCTCCACAAATGGGCGTAGGCCGGAACCGTCGCGATCACGCGCCCGCCGGGTTTTAGCACACGCCGAAACTCGCACAGCGCGGCTTGATCGTCCGGCAGATGCTCCAGCATATCCATAGCGACCAGGACATCGAACCCGTCGGCGGCGAAGGGCAGGCGCATGGCGTCCGCGCCCGCCAGATGTTTCAGCCCGCGCCGTCGCGAAAATTGCAGGGCAAGGGACGAAAAATCGGCGGAAACCACGCGCCCCCAGCGCGCCAGACGGGCCGACATCGCGCCGGTTCCGCAGCCGATGTCGAGAATGGATAACGCCCCTTCCGGGGGGTCGGGCGTTCGGTCGGGCTGTCCATAGCGGGCGGTCATGAGGGCTTCCACCAGACGATGCCGCCCGACGAACCACCAGTACGAATCTTCCAGCCGATACATCCGCTCGTATTCGGCAGCGTTCATTGCGGGTGCAGTTCGACCGAGGGCAGCGGCTCGTAGCGGGTCAGGCGAATTCGCAGCAGCGTTTTCATCATGCGCCCGGCGTCGCGCAGAAACCGCACTTTCGAGCCTTCCTGATGCGACCAGCGCACCGGGACTTCCGCCACGCGCAGGCCGAACACGCGGATCGCCAGATACAACGCCTCGACGTCGAACGCGAAATCCTCGACCTGCGTGCGCCCGAAGACCGCCTGCGCCGCGCTGTGCGTGAACAGCTTGAACCCGCACTGCGTGTCATGAATGCCCGGCACGGCCAGCAGCTGCACCAGTTTGTTGAAAGCGCGTCCGCCCAGTTCGCGCAGCGGCGACTGGCGCTTCAGTAATTGCGACCCCGGCACGTCCCGCGAGCCGATGGCGATGTCGAACCCGGCGTTCAACTGCGTAAGGAGTTTTTCTACCTCTTCGATGGGCGTGGCGAGGTCGGCGTCGGAAAACAGGATGCGCGCCCCCCGTGCGCGCAGCATTCCGTAACGCACCGCGCCGCCCTTGCCCCGGTTGGGCTGATACCCCAGCAGCCGGACTTGCGGGCGGCAGGCGGCAATTGTTTCGACCACGTGCGCGGTCGCGTCCGTACTGCCGTCGTCCACCACCAGAATTTCAAAGGTGTAATTCTGCGCGTCCAGATAAGCAAGCATTCGCTTGATGGACGCGCCCAGCCGCGTTTCCTCGTTGTACGCCGGAACCACGACCGACAATTGCGGCGCTTCCACCGACGACGGGGCTTCCCGGCGCGCGTTCGGGGTCGGAACCCTTGTCAAATCTTTGTGTACGCTCACGAAACTCTCCTACTGCCCGCCGGAGCGTGCGTCTCCCGCGTCCATTGCCCGGTTCGCTCCGGGTCTGCTGATTGATCGCGTTTCGTTCGCCCGATTCACCAAACCTGTATTTCGATTATAACGGTTCCGAAACGCTTTGTCAATGGCGCTCAGGTTCGGGGCGACAGCCGCACGGTTATTAACTTTTCTGCCCGCTTTCCGCTCCCCCTTCTTCGGATTGATTAAGGATCGGGACGACAGCCAGCGAGGACAGGTTTCGGATTGAAAAGAAAACCATCGCGTCTGAATGTTGCAACGCCTGCTTTCAGCCAGGCGTTTCGCGTCAACTAACTGTCAAATCGCTTTTTTTGACAAGTTTTCTATCTTTAGTACCCCCCCTCAAAAAAATATTGTTGAAATATTTCCAAAACAGACCTAATTGGCATAAAAATTGCAGGTACAGGTGCGAGGGCGTCTCGCTCGCCGCCTTTGTTATTTTGCGACCGGGAAAGGAGTCCTTCCACTTCGGGACAACCGCTTTGTTGTCGAATACGTTTACAGTCGCCTTGGATGGATTGCTTGGAGGTACGAACCATATGGCAGAAGAACCGGACTGCGGGTGCGGCAAAGCCCCTCGCACAGACACGACCCGCCGCGAATTCCTACGCGGCGCAGCGGTCGCAGGCGCAAGTTTGGCAGTCGGCGCGGCATTGCTCACGGGCGGCGA
>JBBRNU010000064.1:0-11928 GCA_038230115.1 Chthonomonadales bacterium
CGGGCGCAAAAAGACCGGCAGCATAAAACCGGGCAGGGCAAGCCCGGCCCCTACGGGATGGTCAACGAGGGATTTTCAAGAAGGAGGCTTGCGATTATGATGACGACACCGCCCGGTCATTCCGGAGCGCATGATTTTACCGAGCAGATTCGCGTCACGGGCGAGCAGCTCGCCGAGCGCGTCCGGGAACTGATTCACGAGGGCAATGTGCAGCATCTGGTGATTCGGCACGACGCCCACGTCATCATGGAAATTCCGATGAACGTGGGCGTTGTGGGCGCATTGCTGGCCCCGATGCTGGCGGCGGTCGGCGCGGCGGGGGCGCTGCTGACCCATTGCACGATTGAAGTGGTTCGCACCAAGCCGCCCACGCCGCCGGTTCCGCCCTCGCCGGAAATCTAGCCCGCGAACCAGACGGCAAACCGGAACCCCGTCGGTTTGGGAAAGAGCGGCCCAATGGAAGCCCGCCAAAAACCTACCGCGAGTAGAGCAGGGGGTTCAGGTCGCTGACGGCGAGTTCGCCGGGCTTGACGCCGGGCAGCCAGCCTGCCAGGTCGTTCAGGCGGTTCGGGTTGTCCGGGTTCGGCATGACGCGCGTCCCGTCGGCGTAATAAATGACGGTCATTACCTCGCGGGTGGCGGCGCTCTGGTTGGCGGGCGCGGAATGCAGCGTCCAGCCCGCGTGGAACGTGGCGTCGCCCGCCCGCATCGCCGCCTGCGCGACCGGGAAGCCGCGTTCGCGCACGTAAGCGTCCCACCGCGCCTGCGACTCGTCGGAAATGGCGACGCTGCCAAGATACCCTTCGCGGTGCGATCCGCTGGCAAAGGTCAGCGCGCCCGCGTCAATCGCGACGTCCACGAGCGGCATCCACATCGTCACCGTCTGGTTGGTATCGAGCGGCCAATAATACTGATCCTGATGCCAGGGGGTCAGGCCGCCGCCCGCCTCCTTGTACAGCGACTGGTCGTGGTACAAGCGAACGCCCGCCGCGCCCATCAGCTCGGCCGCGATTTTGGCGAAGCGGCGCGCAAAGACGTACTGGCGGGCCGCTTCGTCGCGCGTCCACAAGTTCATGGTTTGCAGGAAGGCTTTGCCGTAGGTGTCGCGTTCTTCGAGCGGGCGGGCCTCGCGGTTGTTGGAATACGTGGCGTCATTGATGACCTGGCGATACACGGCGATTTCTTCGGGCTTGCAGACGCCGCGCAGCAAAACATGGCCGTCGCGCTGAAACGCGGCGGTCTGTTCGGGCGCAAGCGCGTACTCGCTGGCAAGGTCGGGCAATGGGCTGACGGTCGCAGACATACTGGTAAACCTCCCGTTGAAAGTTGAAAGCAGAATAAAACTCAGGCTGCGTTCGATGCCTGCTTGCCGGACGCGCGGACAGGACGGGAATAAATCCCCGTTCTGAAATGCGAAGCCCGCCTGCGCGGGCTTAAATGCGCGCTTTGACTGGCTTGCGCGGGCTGAATATGCGCCTCTGCATCGGCTTTCGTGAGAGGAACGCGCTCCGGGCTTCGGCCTTGTGCATTGCAGGCCACGCAGGTGGTCTGTGCATTTCAGAACGGGGATTTATTCCCGTTCTCTGCTATTCGCTGCGAGCGCGCTTCGGCAAAACCGACTGCCGCTCCCCACGCCGCGCTATGCTACCCCAACGCCTGCGCGAGGTCGGCGAGCAGGTCGTCGGCTTCCTCGATGCCGACGGACAGGCGCACGAGGGCCGGGTCAATCGCGATGGATGACCCGGCGAGACTGGCGTGCGTCATGGCGCCGGGATGCTCAATCAGCGATTCCACGCCGCCCAGACTTTCAGCCAGGGTGAACAACTTCGTGCGGGCGACGATGGCTTTGGCCGCGTCCTCGCCGTCCCGCGCCAGAAACGAGACCATGCCGCCAAAGCCCGCGTGATCTATCGCGGCTTCGGGATGTTGGGCGCGCTCGCCGCTGCCGCCGCTGGCGAAATTGCTCCGCGCCGCGCTGTGCTGCGGGTCGTCGGGCAGGCCGGGATAAAACACTTTGGAGACGGCAGGATGCCGGGCCAGAAATTCCGCCACGCGCCGCGCGTTCGCGCTGTGCTGCCGCATTCGGACGCCCAGTGTTTTCAGGCCGCGCAGGACGAGGAAGCAGTCGAGCGGGCCGGGAACGCCGCCGACCGCGTTTTGATGAAAAGCGATTTGCGTTTTCAGGTCTTCATCGTTGAGGACGATCAGCCCGCCCACCACGTCGCTATGCCCGCCCAGATATTTGGTCGCGCTGTGAATGACGAAATCCGCGCCCAGCGCGAGCGGTCGCTGCAAGTAGGGCGAGGCGAACGTGTTGTCTACGGCCAGCCACGCGCCCCGACTGTGCGCGAGGGCGGCGACGCTGGCGATGTCAATGGTTTTGAGCCAGGGGTTCGTCGGCGTTTCCAGCCAGACCATTTTGGTTTCCGGGCGGAAGACCGTCGCCGCCCGGTCAGGATCGGTCAGGTCGGCCAGATCGAAAGTAATTCCGTAGCGCGACAGGACGCGGGCGAACAGGCGATACGTCCCGCCATACACGTCGTCGCTCAATACCACGTGGTCGCCCGGTTTCAGCAAATAGCACAGCGTGGTAATCGCCGCCATGCCGCTGGCGAAGGCCAGTCCGAACCGGCCCCCTTCGAGCGATGCGATGCATTCTTCCAGGGCGGTGCGGGTCGGGTTGTGCGAGCGGGCGTATTCGTAGCCGCCATAGGTTTCGCCTACGGAATGCTGCGCGAACGTGCTGGTCTGGTAAATCGGAACCGAAACGGCTCCGGTTGCGGCGTCGGGAGCCTGCCCCGCATGGATCGCGCGCGTCTCAAACCCCGTCTGTGTCGAATCGCCCTTCATTCGCTTTCCCCTTCACGCTTTCGCAGGCATTTCACGCCCTTTAGCCTGCTGACCTGACGCCCCAATTCCGCTTTCATGACTTTTTATTTTCGCTCTTGATTGGCGCGCTGACGGGCGACGAAATCCAGCAAATCGCTGCGCGTGATGACGCCGACCGGCTCCCCGTCGCGCACGACGACCGCGCCGTTGCCGCCATCCGTGAACAGCGGAAACAGCGATTCCAGGTCATCGTCGGCGTCCACAAACGGCAGCGGCTCGCCCATCACGGTCGGCACGGCGGCGTCTACGGTTTCCGGGTGGCGGAACACCTTCTCCAGCAGCCCGCGCTCTTCGATGACACCGATGATGCCGGTCAGCGGCGGCGCGTGGTTCTCGTCGGGAGCCGCGCCCGCCACGACCGGCATTTGCGAGATGCCATTGCGGTGCATTCGGTCAATCGCGGCCCGAACGGTCTCTTCGGAACCGGCGCAAATCATGCGCGACGTGGCGGGCAGCAGGTCGCCGACCACGCGCCGGTCGCCGAAGCGGTCAATGAAGCCCTGATCGCGCATCCAGTCGTCGTTGTAGATTTTCGACAGATAGCCGCGCCCGCTGTCCGGCAGCAGGACGACGACAACCTTGTCGCCCTTGACCTTGCGCGCGTATCGCAGCGCGCCCGCCAGGGCCAGCCCGCACGACCCGCCGATAAGCACGCCTTCCTCGCGCGCCATGCGGCGGCACATCAGGAACGACTCGCGGTCGCCAACGGTTTCCCAGGCGTCAATCAGGCCCAGGTCTACGGTTCCGGGAATGAAATCCTCGCCGACGCCCTCGACCTTGTACGGCTTGACCTCGGTTCCGGTAAACAAGGAGCCTTCGGCGTCCACGCCGACAATCGTGATCTGCGGGTTCCGCTCTTTCAGGTAGCGCGCCACGCCGGTAATCGTGCCGCCCGTGCCAACGCCCGCGATGAACACGTCAATTTTGCCGCCGGTCTGCCGCCAGATTTCCGGCCCGGTCGTCTCGTAGTGCGACAGGGGGTTGTTCTGGTTGAAGTACTGGTTGGGCTGGAATGCGCCGGGGATTTCGCGCGTCAGGCGGTCGGCCACGCTGTAGTAGCTGTCGGGCGACTCGCGGGCCACGTTCGTCGGGGTCACGATGACGTCGGCCCCATACGCTTTCAGGAGCGCGATTTTCTCCGCGCTCATCTTGTCCGGCATGACAAAAACGGTTTTGTAGCCTCGAAGCGCGGCGACCATCGCCAGGCCGACGCCCGTGTTGCCGCTAGTCGGCTCGACAATCGTGCCGCCTTTTTTCAGCAGGCCCTCGCGCTCGGCGGCCTCAACCATTCGCAGACCGATGCGGTCTTTCACGGAGCCGCCGGGATTGAGATATTCCAATTTGGCGTAGACCGGGGCTTTGACGCCGCGCGCCAGACGGTGGTTCAGGCGCAGCAGGGGCGTCTCGCCGATGAGTTCCAGCACGCTGTCGAAGGCGGCGACGCCGAACTCGTCCCGGTCGGGCCGGGTCGGGGGCGCGGCAGTCGGCGAGGTTTCCGGTCGGTCAGGCAAGTTTTCGGGCGGCGCGGCGTCCATATCGGGACGCGGGGCGAAAGTCGTCACGTTTTCCGTCTCCTTGTTGTTGCGCGGACAGCGCGGCGTCTCGCGCCAAAAACCCGCCGTTCGGTATCCCGGCGTCACTTCTCAATGCTACGCCGGAATGCAGGACAGGCTAACACAGCCTTCCTGTGCATATGTTCGCTCATAGGTCGGCAATAGTCAAGCCAGTGTCTTTGGCAATGCGAGCCAGCATTCTTGGGCCGATTTCGTCAGTGTCATGAAACGCGAACACGTAGTCGCTGTAGCCTTCGCGTTCCAGAACTCTGTGCGATCCGCTTGCTTGACTTTCATGCGCCACCCAATTTTGAGCAACGCAGCCAACGCTCTACGGGCTTTTACCGCAGGCCACTGACTCACGCCGCTTCCTGAAAGAACTGCGCCGAAGCAGGAATTGGCTCGCCATGTTCCTCGCGGTCGGCAAGGACGCGCAGGGCCAGCGCCTTCACCCGACGAATGGCTTCTTCCCGGCTCGCCCCGTACTTCTGCGTTCCAGGCAGTTGGGGAATGGCGGCAATCCAGCGGCCATCGTCTTCGCGTTCCGTTTCGATTGTCAAGGGCATCGTTACATTCCTTCACTTACGCACTTGCGGTTGGTGTCGGCTGCAAGATTTGTCAGGCCACAGGCCATTCCGGTTGCGTGACCGAAATATTGTCGCATTCGATAATAATTTGGGCCGCTACCCGTTCGTAGGTCAACTCAAGATACAAATGCTCCGGCTTGGAATGTCGCCGCGTATCGTAACTAATGCCGTCCAACTCGGAGCGCCTATAATGTGGAGCCGCAAAGAATGCCTTGACCTCATCGAAGTTATAGATGCCCCCGAAGCGCACGGCGACGGCGGGAGCGTAACGCCCGGAACCGTTCTCCCATACGAGCCGTTGAACCTTCAGCGTCACTTCACGACGCGGCCCGACAATGACTTCCTGAAGGTTCGCATGGTGTAAGTCAGGTAATTTGGGCGTTTCCATTCTGCTGCCCATGACGGTAAAGCCTTTCGCTCTGCACCCTATCTTAAAATTATACGGCGCATACCAATCCTAAAACAGGAAGCTATCCCGCACTATTCATCCCCCGCTTGCAGAAGGGCGGTCACGATGGCCTCATGTTTGGCTCGGCGGGCGAAAAACAAAACGGTCATGCCGTGACGGTCAGATATAGTTGTGACTGCGCCCAATGCAAGCAAGGTACGCACAATGGACAGGTGACCGCCCATTGCCGCCATCATCAGCGCTGTCCGGCCTGCTGTGGTTTTCTGTTCCACCTCCGCGCCATTTTCCCGTAACCAGTCTACCAACGCTGAATGTCCATGAAAGGCGGCGAACATCAATGGCGTCATGCCTTGTGCATTTCCGATGTTGAGGTTGCCACCTTGTTGCCAAAAGGTCTGAACCGCCAGGCTATCGCCTGCTTGCGCCGCTCTGAGCAGGTATTTGACTTCCGCTTCTTCTATGTTTGAATATTCCAATGACGATACCATTTATTACATGACACGGTTGATCATAGACCTGATTTATATTATACGGCTGTTTGACCCGTCGGGATAATGGCGGGGCGACCCCATGCGTTTCGTTCTTCCTCTAAATGTTTTTCGTACTCCTCCCAGGTCGCGAAAGGGCGCGGGCCGGCAGGCAGGGAGTCGAAAAATGCCAACGCCTCGGCAGACAGGCGCGCAGGCCGCGCCCTTGGCGAAGCCGGCCAGACAAGCAAAACCTCCACTTGCTCGCCCTCGCGAAGTTCAGGCGCGACAATCTCGATTTTGCTGCCGGGCAGAACCGTCGCGCTGAGTTTTAATACCGATTGCATAAACTTTCTTTTCTTTGAATTCTTACGGCAGTTCGGAGAAGCCGATTTCGATGCGGCTGCCGGACGGCGCGCGGGCGGTCAATCCAGGACGCTTGAATTTTGAAATTCCCCTGCGCTATTATACACCGGATTGGCGGCGCTGTCGTTTTTATGCGTCTTTCGTATGAGGCCGGGATAGGCGGTTCGATAAGGAGCGACCGGGCATAAATTCGGGCGTCGCGGAAAGCCGGGCGCGTTGGGCTGCTGACGCGCGCCGCACAGGGAAGGAAACACGATTTCGATGGCAATGGACACTTACCCGGCGGGAACGGTGCGCGCTTTGCTGACGACCGAAGCGGTTACGCCGCCGACACGCGCCGCGCTCGAACCTCGTCTGCAAACCGACGGCGATCTGAGGCCCCATTTTTTTACCCAAACGGAGTTCACGACGCTGACGCTCGTCTGCGCCTGCCTGATGCCCGCCCGCGAAACGCCCTCGGCGCGCGACCTGGCCCTGCGCCTTGACCGGCGATTGACGGCTGGCGATGGCGACGGCTGGCGCTACAACGTCCTGCCTGCCGATGACGCCGCCTACCGGCAGGGTCTGGCAGGGCTGGACGAGGCGGCCCAAATTCGGCACAATCAGCCGTTCGCGCTCCTCGTCGAAGCGCAGCAAACCATTCTCCTTCAGGACGCGCGGCGCGGCGATCTGCCCGGCGTGGCATGGGCGCGAATGCCCGCCGCCCGCTTCCTGGAAGAATTGCAGGCCGAACTTGCGGAAGCGTATTACAGTCATCCGCTGGCGCAGGAAGAAATCGGTTATGTCGGCATGGCCGACGCGCCGGGCTGGCAGAGACTGGGCTTGAACCGCCTGGAAGCGCGCGAACCGCGTCCCGAAGGGAAGGGCGCATTAGAAGAGGAGCCAGACGCGGCGAAAGGTTACGGGGACGTGACGCACGTTCCGCAGGACGCGGCGCAGGGACAGGAGAACGCGCCAACGCCTGCCACGTCCTCTGCCGCGCCGATGCGGGATGCCGACACGCTGCCGGGCATGACGGAAATCTCGACGGAAATGAAGCGCTATGATTTGGGCGAGGTCGTGGACGCGCTCGTGATTGGAACCGGGGCGGGCGGCGCTCCCATTCTGGCGCGGTTGGCGCAGGCGGGGTTGAAGGTCGTGGCGCTGGAGGCCGGGCCGCACTGGAACCCGGCCAAAGATTTCGCGACCGACGAGCGCGCGCAAGAGAAATTGTTCTGGAAAGATGAGCGGCTGTCGGCGGGCGACGACGCCCTGGCCTTCGGCGCCAACAATTCCGGCGTCGGGGTGGGCGGCTCGACCCTGCACTACACGGCCTACACGCCGCGCCCGCAGCCGGACGATTTTCGGCTGCATACCGAATTCGGCGTGGGCGCGGACTGGCCGCTGGCCTACGCCGACCTGGAGCCCTATCTGGACGAGGCCGAGCAGTTTTTGGGCGTGTCGGGGCCGACCCCATACCCCTGGGGGCCGTCCCGACGACGCGGCTATCCGCTTGCGCCGCTGCCCCTGAACGGCGCGGCGCAGTTGATGCAGCGCGGCTGCGAAAAATTGGGACTGCGCGTCAGCCCCGCGCCCAACGCCGCGCTTTCCGCGCGGTATTATCAGGAGGGCGTCGGCTGGCGACCGGCCTGCACGAATCGCGGGTTCTGTCAGGCCGGGTGCAGCGTGGGCGCAAAAGCCAGCATGGACGTAACGTTTATTCCCGTCGCCGTGCGCGCCGGAGCCGAAATTCGCCCCGGCTGTTTCGTCACGGAAATCGAGACGGACAAGGCGACCGGGCGGGTGACCGGCGTGGTTTACATACGGGACGGGCGGACGGAGCGGCAGGCGTGCCGCCATCTGTTCCTGTGCGCCGGGGCCATCGAAACGCCGCGCCTGCTGCTCCTGAACGGAATCGCGAACGGCAGCGGGCAGGTCGGCAGAAACTTTATGGCCCATACCGGCCTGCAAATCTGGGCGCAGTTTCCCGAAGACGTGCGCCCGTATAAGGGAATTCCGGGCGGATTGATCTCGGAAGACACGCACCGCCCCGAAGACGCCGATTTTGCGGGCGGCTATCTCCTGCAAAGTCTGGGCGTCATGCCCGTGACCTATGCGTCGCAATTGGCGCGGGGGCAGGGACTGATGGGGGAAGAATTGCGGGCGCACATGAACGGCTACAACCACGTCGCGGGCATCAATATTCTGGGCGAGGGGCTGCCCTACGCGCATAATTATCTGGAACTATCGGAGGAAAAAGACGGGCGCGGCCTGCCCAAGCCGCGCGTTCATTACACCCAGGGCGAAAATGAGCGCCGCCTGACCGCGCACGCCGACCGAACCATGCGGGCCATCTGGGAGGCGGCGGGCGCGCAGGACATCTGGGCGTTCAACCGCTTCGCGCACACGCTGGGAACGTGCCGCATGGGGTCTGACCCGCAAGCCTCGGTCGTCAACGCCGAATGCCGCGCCCACGACGTCGCCAACTTGACTATCTGCGACAACTCCGTTTATCCGAGCGCGCTCGCCGTCAACCCGGCCCTGACGCAAATCGCCCTGTCGCTGCGAACGGCGGACTGTTTTCGGGAGCGCTCCCGACGCGGCGAATGAGCAAGGAATAAGCAGCCCAGCGCGTTTATTTGTACCGTTGTCGAGAGTGGCGCGACGAAATGAATTTCTTCGCTTTGTGGCGTTCCGCCGTGTGTCCTTCGGACACGGGAGGCAGCGCACGGGTTCAACCCCACTTGAATTGGCTCCTCTTCATTACGAAGGAGAGGGGTTAGGGTAAAGTGATGTCCGAAGGACATACAGCCGCAGGCTACCGCGCGAAGGAATTTATTCCGTCGCGGTGTGCAAATTTGTTCCGTCGCTTCCCGCAAACTTTCGGCAACGATACAATTGTCAGGGGCGGGCTTTTTCCACTGCCGCCGCCATCTCGTCCATGATCTGGCGCGGCGTGCGATCCACCCAAATGTGGCCTTTCCCCGGCCCATAGTAGATATGGCCCTGAAAAGGCGGGTCGGCGCGGTGCAGCGAAGCGTCCAGCAGATGCACGGCGTTGTTCAGGAAATAGTTGTCGGCGTCTCCTACCCATAGATGAATTTTGTCGCGCAGTTTCGGCGCAAGCGTCGGCCAGTTCGCTTCCAGATACAAGCGCAGGTCGTACTTTTTCCACTGCGCGGCGACGTCGGAATCAATCGCGCCGGTCTGCGGGTTCCAGAGCGGAACCGGGCGACCCTCGAAACCGCGCGGGCTGAACGTGGCGTTCCACGCGCCCCACTGTCCGCCCGACTGCGTATAACTGTCGCCACGCCCCAGAACATTCTCGACCTGACATTCGTGCCGCATCGTAAACCGCGTGTCGCCGTTCACCTCCCGCGCGCTCGGACGCTCGAAGCCGTGCGCGTTGACATAGGCGTTCTTGTCGCGATAGATGTCAACAAGTTGGTAGGCGCGGAAATCTACGGGGTCGGGCGAATACGACCAGGTTCCGTTGAAGAAATCGGGGTAGAAAATTTGCAGGGCGAGCGAGACCCACCCGCCCGTCGAGCCGCCATCCAGAACGCGGGCGTAGGGCTGCCCGACGCCCCGAAACGTCGCCTCCACGTAAGGAATGAGTTCCTGCGTGATCGCGTCGCCATACGGCCCATGATTGGCGGAATTGACCTGATACGGGTCGCCGAGCGGCCCCGCGCCGTCCAGATGCAGCAAAAGCAGGCGGGGCGCGTCGTCCGCCGTCCACGTTTTGTAAAACTCCGAACCGGGCCGCATCATGCCGCCCGCGCTCGTGAAACGCGACCCGTAGCCGCCGATGCGCGTCCAGAGCGGATAACGCCGGGCCGTCTCTTTGTCGTAATCGCGGGGCAGAATGACCCCGGCCCGCAAAAACATGGGCCGATGCCAGAACGCGCTCAACCGTTTCGAGGGCAGCCTGACGTAGCGGACATACTCGGTGTCGGGCGGCAGGGTTTCGTCGGGGACGCGCTCGGTCAGCGTCAGGGCGACGGTTTGCGCCTGCTTCGGGTCGAGATGCACTTTTTGCGGGCGGCTGTAACGGTTGCCTGGAGCCGAAGGAACGTAAAGGTCACGGTTCGTCATCAGAACCGCCTGCGCGTAATAGTCGCCGGGCGGCAGTTGCGCCAGATGGGGCAGGGGCGAGGCAGTTGCGCTCGCGTCCACAAAACGCGCGCCGCCCGGCTTCCAATCCATTTCGTCACGCGCCAGAACCGGGGGCATTTCCAGCCCGGTCTCGCCTAGCGTGGCGCGCGGTTCCGGCTGCGGCTTCCGGCCCAGAACGACGAACAGCCGCCCGTTCACGCCCGCCTCGACGGACGAAGGGTTTTGGGTCGCATCCGCGCCGTTCGTTTTTGTTCCGCCGGCTTCGGCGGGAAGCGTGACGGCGAAGCGAAGGCGAACCGCGCTCGTCGCGTTCACAGCGGCGCGCGAGGAAGCGGGCCGGGCGGGAGGCGCGGCGGCGACCAGGGCGGGCTTGACGAACGCGCCCAATAGCAAAGCAAGCAGGCTAAATTTCATCATAGCTGTCTCGAAGCGAGCGAACGCGGCGCAGGCGAAAGAAAGCGACCGCGCGATGCAGGCGAAAGAGAGTGGCTGCGCGCTAGGGAAGCCGGAGAATAGGAAAAGCCAGGAATAAAGGAATAAAAGAAGGAAACGCGCGTTACGAGCCGCGCTGTCCCGGACTCAGCGGCGCATAGCCGACGGCTTTTTTCCACCAGCCAAATTCGTCGTCAAATTGCGCGCTGTTGGCGTCGAACCATTGCAGCATTTTCATGGCGTCGTAACCATAGGCGCTCGCAAATCGCCGCTCGAAGCCCGCGAACGTGTCGCCCATGCGGATCGCCAGAATGTATTCCCGCGCCCCGATGTTGTCGTTGGGGTTGGCGCGCAGCAGATGGCGCAACAGGTCGAGGGCGGCGTTCCAGTTTCCCGTCGTCCAGTCGTCCAGCGCCTGATTGAGCAGCGTCCGAATGATGTGTCGGTTTTCGATCCAGCCCCAGTCCAGGGATTTCGGCCAGTTTCCTTTTGCGTCGGCAACGCGCGCCGACGCCCGACGCGACGCTTCCGCCAGCAGAGTTGCGCCCTCGGCTTCGCGCCCGGTTTGCTTCAACAGGTCGCGCAGCATCAGGTAGGGATCGTAAAAATCGGGGTCCTGAGCAATCAACGCGCGCAGGTCGCGTTCCAGCGTTTTGGTCGCGCTCCGTCCGGACTCGTAGCGCTCGGCCAGATCGTAGAACGCTTCCGAGGCGGGCGAGTCGCGAGCGATGAACTCGCCTTTTTCGCGGCTGTCCTGCGCGCGGACTTTCAAATTCGCGCCGCCCCCCATCAGCATGGCGAGCAGCGACGACGACCCGCCCTGCGCCTGCGTTGCGCTGATCGGCCTGACTTCGCCCGGCGCGAGGTCGTCGCGCAGCGTCTCGTCCATTTCCGCCATTTGCACGAACAGGGGCGTAAACTCCGCCTGTATCCGTTTCGTCATCCACTCCGGGTTCATCTGCCACATATCGAGCAGGTTGCGGACGGTCGCGGCATTTTGCGCGACGCTGCCCGTCGCCGCGCCGAAGCCTGCTGCGATGTCCGCCGCAGCCAGATACGGCTTGGAATTTTTGTCGAAGAGAAAGTTGTTGGAGCCGATGGCGTGAACGATGCCAGCCGCCCAAATC
>JBBRNU010000065.1:0-11894 GCA_038230115.1 Chthonomonadales bacterium
AGGAAGGGAGCGGGCCGAATTTTTGCGAGTCGGTCCACCGCTTTCTTGCACAATCGCTTGTAATCGGCGTTGAGGCGTTGGTCGCAAAACGCGCCTGTCAGGTCGAGCAGTTGTTGTTTGCGCTCGATCAAATCCGAAGCGGGCGTCTCGGCGTCCGTTTTCTTCATGCTCCTCTCCCCTCTCGCGGGCCGGTCTCGAATCGAGGCGCGCCGCGCCAATATCAATAGAACGATGAGCTTGCCAACAGAGAAATCCATCCTGAACGCCGCCCGTTTTCGAGCAGTTTGGGCGCGGGTTAGGAGCGCAGGCTGCGTTCGCGTAGAAGCGCGTCGGCCCACAGCGCGTCATCGCCTTGCAGCGGCGGATCGGCCTCCTGCGCGTAATCAATCTGGCGGTCATAAGCGCCCGCGTCGTAGGACAAGTTGAGTACGGCCTGCAAGTCGAGAACGACCGGGGGGTCGCCCGCGGCAAGCGGAACCTGAACACGGGGCAGGGGCGCAGACAGCGCGTTGAGCCAGACGGCGTATTCGAAAGGACGCGACCCGCGATGCAGGCAGACGAGATAGAGCCAGGCGCGCTCTTTCGGCAGGGCTGCTTCGGGAACGGCGACGCTGTGAGTTCCGGCGCGCAGCAAATCTATTTCAAGAAGGTTGGCCCGGCTGGATAATACCGTCTGCTGCTTGCGCCGGTAAGTTTCGTACCCGTCGTCGCGCGTGTTTTTATTGGTTGGGCTGAGAACCTCAATCGTTGTGATCACCTCGGCGTCCCGAAATTTGCCGCGGACAATTCGCACGATATTGATAAACGCCTGACGCTCTTCCAGCGGTTCCAGGCGCAATACCAGCGGCGTATCGAACGCATCCATTGCAGGGGGCAGGACGGCTTCAGGCGGATCAAGAACGGCGACGCCGCCTGCGCTGCGAGGCGAAGCGACCGGCCACGACTCGCGCAGGACAACGTCCGGCGCAATTTCGTGCGGCGAGCGGGAAATCAAGCAACGCACTTCCGTACTGGCGACATAATCCGGCGGCAAAACGGCATTGAGCGCCTGGGCCATTTGCGCGATCAGCATGTTATGCAGACCCTGCCAGCCAGACTGCTCTTCCAGATAAGGGTTCATACCAGGGAACGGATTGGGCATGCTGTCCACTTCCTCCTCGAAACGCGCGCCGCCCGTCGCGCCGAAACCGAAAACCTTCCTGCTGAAGAAGCGCGCCAACAGCCAGTTTCTCCGCGTTCTCTCCTCAACAATCGGTGCGCGATAGGTTTTTCAAGCCGGGTCTGCGGCTGAGGCGGCATCCGCCTTTCGCATCACGCTGGCGACGTATTCCGTTTTGCCATCGGTATAGGCTTCACGGTCGCCGGAAAATTGCGCCGCCAGTTCCCGTTTCAATTGCGCGTAGCGCAGCGCCTCGTCGGAATGAGCGCGCAGGTAATCGCGAAAGCGCAGACGTTCCCAAAACGGGCTGTCCAGCGCGACCATGTGAATGTGATGGGTGCGCGGGCCGTTGGGCGGCAAGCCTCTCACGAAGAACATTCGGCTGGGGTCAGGGTCGTCGCTCCAAAAAGCGTAGCCAAGCGTCGCGAGGGGAGCCAGCGTGTCGCGCCGGGCGGCTGCGAGCGAGTTGACGCCGACCAGCAGATCAATAATCGGTTTGGCAGGCAGTCCCGGAATGGCCGTGCTGCCAAAATGTTCTACCCTTGTTATCAGGCCGGACGGCAAAATCCGGCGCAGACGCGCGGCTTCCAATTCGAACAAATCCGGCCAACGCGGGTCGTAATCCACGAGCGCAATCTCGTCCATGCCGCGCCTCTGTTATGGTCTTGTCTGCATCCATTGCCGCGCCGACGCCTCTTTCACCTCTCCCGCGCCCGGCGGATAAATCGCGATGCGATGGTCGGCAAAACGGTCGGGAATTTCTTTCGCGGGAATGATTTTTCGCCTGGGCATGTGGCAGGGCAGACACCCGCTTTTAGGACTGACCGGGCAGGCTTTTCCGGTCGAGACTGCGGCCAGAGTGGTTGCGGCGGTCGGCGCGTGGCATTTCAGGCAGGCGTTTTCATAGCCGCGCGCGTTGTGGCTGGCGTCGGCGTGCGGGTCGTGGCAGGTCAGGCACGAAAGCCGGTCGCCGCTTGCCTGAAAGCATTTGCTGAGCGCCAAGCCAAAGGGCTGGAAACGATGCGTCAGGTGTTCGGCTCCCGCCATGCGTCCGATTTTCTCCGCCGTGCCGTGACAGGCGCCGCACAGCGTGTTGAGGCGGGCCGCGCCCCAGCCGCCCAATTTTTCCATGCGTCCGGCGTTGAGGTTTCCGGCGCGCATCGCTGCGACGTGCGCGCCGCCCGCCCCATGACACGACTCGCAGCCGACGCCCTGAAAACGCGGCTCGGTGACGAGCGAAAAAGACGGGAGGGTGACGGCATGGCATTGAATGCACTGCCGACCATCGCGCCGCACCGCGCTCAACGGCCCGGCAGGAATGTTCTCCTGCCCCGGCGTGACGTGCCAGATTTTCAGGCGCGGATAATAGCTCTGACGCATCTCCAGAATGCGCGCGTCGTCCAGGGGCAGGGTGTAGGTGATGCCGGATTTGCCGGAGCCGAGCGCAAATTGCACGGCCTGCGCCCTCTCCAGCTGGTTGTCGGGCGTGACGACGAAGTTGCCGCCGAGCGTTTCCACCGTCAGGTTGGTTCTGGCGATCCGTCCCAGCGGCGGATTCCACCGGGTCTTGAGAGCGGGGTTGACGGTATGCAGGGTATTGGCGTGGGCGCTGGCGGCGTGGCTGCGAAACGCCGCCTGATGGCAGGACGCGCACGCGGCATCGCCCAGAAAAGCGTTCTCCGCCATTGCCGCCACAGGCGCGATGGCAACCGTCGGGGCGATGGGCGGGGATTGGCGGCAGGCGGCGGCGAGCAGCGCGACCGTCGCCAGCGCAAGCAGAGCGGCGAGGGAGCGCGGCGAAACCGGCCTCCGTATGCGTTTTTGCAGGCCGACACAGAAGTTCAAAACGCGCATAAATTTCTTGCTCAGAAAACGAAAGAAATAAAACGTCGGGCTGTCAGTCCGCATTTCAGGCGGTAACGGCCTCGTTTTCGCGTTGGCGCACCTGCTCTTTGCGCTCGCGCAGGTAGGAGAAGAACTCGCCGCCCTCGCGCAAACGCCGCACCATCATCTGCCGGTCGGTCATCATCTCCGCCACAATGCGCGCAATCGGGCGCGGGCGGAAATAGAACCGGCGGTACATTTGTTCCACGCCGTCCTCGATCTCCGCCGTCGAAAGGTTGGGGTACTGAAGCGTGGAGGTCTGGATGCCGCTCAGGGAAATCATGCCTTCGCGGGCGAACCAGCCGTTCGCGAGCGCCTGGTCGTACAGTTCGGTGCCGGGGTAGGGCGCGGCGATGGAAACCTGGATCGTGTGCGGGTCGAGTTCCTGCGCGAAGCGAATCGTTTCTTCAATCGTCTCTTTGGTCTCGACGGGCAGGCCGATGATGAACGTGCCATGAACCTTGATGCCCAGTTTTTTGCAGTTCGCCATGAACTCGCGGGCCATGTCGAGCTTGATGCCTTTTTTGATCCGGTTCAGGATTTCCTGGTTGCCGGACTCGAAGCCCACGAGCAGCAGGCGCAGGCCGTTGTCGCGCAGGGTCTTGAGCGTGTCGTAATCCACGTGAGCGCGGGCGTTGCAGCTCCATGTCAGGCCCAGACGCTTCATGTGCTTGCTGATTTCGATGGCGCGGGCCTTGTTGATCGTGAACGTATCGTCATCGAACATATACTCGCGCACTTTATCGCCCCAGATCGCTTTGGCCTCGTCCATTTCTCGCCCCACGCATTCCGGGCTTTTGGCGCGATACTGATGCCCGCCGATGGTTTGGGGCCATAGGCAGAAGGTGCATTTGGCCGGGCAGCCGCGCCCCGTGTAGAACGACACATAGGGGTGCAATAAATAGCCGATGAAATATTTCGTGATGTCGAGGTTGGCGGCGTAGGTCGGCAGTACGCTCGGCATGGCATCCCAGTCGGGAACCAATTCGCGGTCTGCGTTCTTCTGAATTTCGCCGTTTCGGTCGCGATAGGAAAGCCCTTTGATCTGCTCCCAGGGACGGTCTTCGGCGAGTTCCTTGCAAGTGTAGTCGAATTCGTGGCGGCAGACAAAATCAATGACCGGGTTTTCGCGTAGAGTCAGATCGGGCAGAACGGCGACGTGCGCGCCGATGAAGCCGACTTTCACGTTCGGGTTCTGGGCTTTGATCTGTCGGGCGCATTCTACGTCGTTCGCCAGGCTCGGCGTACTCGTGTGCAGAATGACCAGTTCGTAATCTTTGGCGATTTTCAGCACGTCCTCGGTCGTCTGTCCGTGCGGCGGGGCGTCAATGAGTTTGCTGCCCGGCACGAGCGCGGCGGGCTGCGCCAGCCAGGTCGGAAACCAGTACGAGGTAATCTCGCGCTTGGCCTGGTAACGCGCGCCCGCGCCGCCATCGAAGCCGTCGAACGAGGGCGGGCTGAGGAACAGGGTCTTCTTCACGAGCAATCTCTCCTTACAAGCGGATGCAGTCGGGACGGGAGCCGTCCTGTCGAACCGAAACGATAGACGCAAATTACGGTCAAGCGCGCCAGGCGTTGAAATCATGCGCTGAAGGCGGCGAACGGGAATAAATCCCCGTCCTGAAATGCCACAGCCGGGAATAAATCCCCGTTCTGAAATGCATAGACCACCTGCGTGGCCTGCAATGCCGCTTCGCCACGACGTTTTCAGATTGCGAACATGCGAGCGCAGGCGCTTCGTCTTTAGCCCGCGCAGGCGGGCTACGCATTTCAGGACGGGGTTTCAATCCCGCCGGTGGCATTTCAGGACGGGGATTTATTCCCGTTCGCCGCCTTCAGCGCTGAAATAATTCCCGCCTCGCCGTTTGGGTTAGTATACCCAAAAATCAGCGCGTCGGCGGGCGGCGACACGCTGATTTTGCAGGCTGTAATTTCGAGGCGAGCCGTTCGTCAGGGCGTCGCCAAGCTTTCGCTAGGGCGTGGTCGCCGGGTAGAGCGAAGCCGGGGTCAGGAACAGACCGCCGCGATAGTGCAGTTTGCGATTGACGAGGGCGATGAATTCCAGCGGGCGCAGCGGGGACGAGGGCGCGAAGCGATCCGCATCGGCCTTGCGCGCCTGGTTCATGAAATAGGTGACCTGCCCGCCGCTATCCTTGACGTTCCAATAGGTCGCCAGCGCCAGCAGCATGTCCGGCTCCGTCGCGTACTTCTTGTTCAGGTCTTTCAAAATCGGCTCGGCTTCCGGGAGGCGGTTGGCCTGCAGGAAAATCATGGCCTGCATCATTTTGGCGCTCATGTTGTCCGGCTCGGCCTTCAGCACGAGGTCGGTCAGGTTCAGCGCCTGATCGTAGCGATCCTGGCGTTTGGAAAGCGCGATACGCGCCGCATATTCGAGATACAACCCGACCTGGAAAGGCGACAGGGCGAGCGCGCGGCTGATCGCGCTGTCGGATTCGACGGGATCGGGCGTGGCGATGGCGAGCGCGAACTGCGCTTCCCCGACGTTGGGCAGGAGAACCGCGGCGTCGTGTGCGGCAGCCGCGGCATCGCGCCGCTTGCCCAGCGCGCTGTCAGCGTAAGCGGCCACGATGAGCGAAGCGGGAACGTGGTCGGCAAGGTCGGGCTGCACCGCGGCGCGGGCCTCGACGAACTGCTGCTGCCGCAATAAGGACAGCCCTTCGATGGCGCGGCTGACGGCGTCGGCTTTTTTCGTTCGCATCAAGGGGCGCAGCAGGTTCATCGCCTCCTGCGGGCGGTTCTCCATGACGAGCGAAAGGGCCAGCCGGTTCACGCTGGTCAGGGGCGCGTCGTCGCCAATCGCCGCCTTGCCGTACTCCAAAGTCGCCTGATGGGTATGACCCGCAAAGGTCAGGGCGTCGCCAATGGCGTCATGCCCCTCGGCGCTGATTTTGCCGTCTACCGTGACGCGCTTGGTCGTTTCTTTCACGGCGAGGTCGGCGGCTTTGTGGCGCAGGTCGTTGACGGCCTGCAGTTCGGTCAGGAACGTGGCGGCGTTTTCCGGCTGCAGCGCGCGGCGCAGGCGATACGCGGCGAGGTCGAGCATCGCGCCCGTGCTGGCGTCGAGGTTTTTGGCTTTTTCCAGCGTGGCGATCGCTTTGGGCAAGTCCTGCTGCCCGGCGTAAAGCCCAGCGAGAACGCGGGACGCTTCGCTGTTGCCCGGCTCGGCTTTGAGGGCGCGGCGGCTGTAGCGCAGGGCGGTCGCGTTGTCTTTTGCGGCCAGCGCGTCCTGCGCTTTTTGGGCGAGGGCCGGGGCGCCGAGCGCGATTTCGTTGTCAATGGCGAGCGCGACCGTGATGCGCTTGGTCTGCATGTTGCTGTCGTAGGCGGTGATCGAAATCGTGTGCGCGCCTTCCGTGTCGGCAATCGTGTCCCATTCGTACTCATACGGCACGCTGGTATCGGAATTTCGCAGGTCGTCGTCCACGCGAAACTCCACCTTGTCAATGCCGTCGGAACTTTCCACTTTGGCGATCAGTTTCGTAATATCGCTGACTTTATCGCCGTCCTTGAAATTCAAGCTCAGGGTGATGTCGGCGCGGGCCGCAAACCCGCTGACGGCGAACAGGCCAAGCAGAAACAGGGGCGCGCACATTCGCGCCCTCGTTCGGGCGGAACGCGGCCCGTCAAATCGCAGGGAAATACATCGCATGGTGTTTGTGACCCTTATCGGTGATCGTTGGGAAATGACGCTTGTATCCAGAAAAACCGGCGCACGCGCGCAAAGGTTCCCGACAAGCGCGCAACGGACGCATCTAAGCGCGAGCGTTCGCTTGAATTAGACATGATTTGCGGCGCGACCGTTACCGTTTCTGCGCGCGTGAGCCGGAGCTATAGGAGCCTCGCGCTGAAAGCGTGCCAGCGCCGGGCCTATAAAAGACCCGGCAGGGAGGCTTCGCCAACCGTCCTCGCGGACGGGACACATAGCATCGTTTGAACGTTTCGCCATCCGAGCGAATGCGACGTTTTGTCGTGAATGTCTCTGCGTTCTCTCTGTGCCTCGGTGTCTCGGTGGTTCAAACCGTAATGCAACAACATCTTGGCGCGAACGTCTTTGCGTCCGTGAGGACGCTTGGCGAACAAGTTCGCCTCCGTACCGGGGCTTTTATAGCCCCGCACAAAGCCCGGCACAGGCTCTCCTCCCTGTCAAAGGCTCCTATAGCCCCGGCTACCAGGGACGCGGGCGCAGGTGGGCGGGCGCGCTGGCCGCGAAATACGACACGTCGCCGACGCAAAGACGACGCGGAAATTCCCTCGAAACCGGACAGTGCAGGTGAAAGACGGCGCGCACGGACTGGCCCGGACGCAGCGTCCCGAAGAAAGCAGGGTCTGCCGGGTCGCTGCGACTGCCGGAGGGCAGGGCCGAACTGTCCAGCCCCAGCTTGACCATCGTCACGGACTGCGTACCGGCGTTCGTCAGTGCGACCGTAATTGCGGCGCGCGAGTCGGCGGGCGCGGGCAAACCGGCGGTATGCGCGCCGGACGCGGGCGACGGGCCGACAGCGGCGGGCGGCGCGGCTGGGGCGGTTGCAATCGAAATTTGCGGAACCAGGCCGAGCAGAACCGCGCTGGTTTCGGCCAGCGCGTCGGTCGCCCGTTCCAGCGCGCCCATGACAGCGGCCCCGGCTTCGGCCCCGACCGCATGGCGGGCCTGATAATTGCGATGCCGCGACTGCGCCGCCCCGACCAGCAGCAGCAAATGATGCACGCTGTTCAGTCGTCGCGCGCCGCCGGAACCGCCGCTCGCAAGGGCGCCCAGATAAGCGTCGCCCTCGTGCAGCAGAGTTCGCAAACGACGGGCTGGGCCAGGCGCGCTGGCGGCGAGCGTTCGCAGTTGGGCGTCGAGGTCGAGCAGAGCCAGACGCGCCGCGCGGCTCTGGTCCACGCAGCGGTACAGGCAAATCTGGCCCGGCTCCAGAACGCCGGTTTTCACGACCGCGCCCGCCTGCGCCAAAAATCGGCTTTCCAGGCGTTCCAGACGCGCATCTGCGGTCGGGAACGGCCCGGACGCGGAAGCCGGGTCGGAGGTCGGATCGGGCGGCGCGGCCTGCGCTGCGGGCAGGTCGTGCGTTACGGCATCCGCGCTGCCCGTCTTATCGGTTGGCGCGGGTGACAGGGTAAGCCGCTCGACGGTATACACGCCGCGCGGCAGGCGCAGGGTCACGCGAATTGGCAGGGCGCGGTCGGAGCGGTTCGCCAGACCCAGCGTTATGCCTTCGCCGAAGCGGACAGCATAGGTTTGCAGCGCGTCGTTCGCCAGCCCTGCCATCGGCGTCAGGGTGACGCGCGCACGGGGCGAAGCGAAATGGCCCCATTGCGACCACGAAGGGGAACCCGTCGGGCGGTCGGAGGCCGGAACTGCGGCGTTCGCGTCCGGGCCGAACGTCCAGGCGCGCAGGGCGTCCGGGTCGGACGGCAGCGTGACTGCGGCGTCTGCCGTCACGCGAATCGGCGCGATGGGGCCGACGCCGCCAAAAGGAAATGCTGGAAGGCCGGGCGCGCGGCGCAGTTCATTCAGGGCGAGGCCCGGTTTCGCCTCACGCGCCTCGCCGATGCGGGTCATGCCCAGCAGCGCGCCCAGCGCGAGGGCCGCCGCAGCAATGCGGAGACGCGCACAGTCAAACTCACTTAGGTTGTAGGGTCGCCTCATAAATCGCCGTTTCGTCAAAGGGGCGATTGGGACGGGGTGAACACGATCTCTTTGACGCGCCGCTCGAACTCTTCGCGTTCCAGCAAGACGCGCCGCCCGCACCGCAAACACGCCAGACCGACGTCCGCGCCGGTGCGGGTCACCGTCCAAATATCGCCGCCGCAGGGGTGCGGTTTTCGCAGGCGCGTTTGCATCCCCACGACAATAGGAATTCGCTGCGTCATTGCGTCCTCGTAGCCCCCGCCTGTTGTCTACTGCTTTGGTCGAACTGCGCTATTATACCACGTATGCCGCCGAATGCTTCAAAAACAGGTTTGGGCGAAACCCGCGCCATCGAGAACGCGCTCCGCCCAACCCTCTGCATAAATCGGCGCCTTAGTTGTCGTGCTGACTCATGAGGATGCGCGGCAGGAACGGGATTGCGAGCAAAACCAGGGCCGTGCTGCCCGCATTCACCCAGACCAGCTGCTTGAACTGCAGGTGAAAATGGTCCAGCAGCCACGACCCCAGCACATCCGAAAAGCCGATCAGGGTCAGGTTTCGCACGCTCATCATCAGGGCGTACCCAAAGCTTTCGCTGCCTTTGGGCGTGGCGCGGGCCGCAATGTCCATCAGGGGCAGGGCGGCGAGCGTGGCGACAAACCCGCTGGCAAGTTCAATCGCCATCGCCGTATTGCGCGAGTTGTAGCCCAGATAAAAAATCGTGCTGATAACATTCAGGATGATGCCCGCTGTGAGCAGGACGCGCAGCGGGAAGCGGCGGCAATAGTAGGCGTAGACCAGCGCGCCCGCCAGCCCGCCAATCCCGCCGAGCAGCTCCAGAAAGCCCAGAAACTGCGGCTGCAATTTCAGCACGTCGGTCTGGAAGTAGAGCAGAGGCGTCTGGAAACCGGGCGCGAGATACACCAGCGAACAGCAGCAGCGCCGCCGCCCACATCGTCCGCGAGCGCGCGATGTTTTTGAGCTGCGCGGCGGCGTTCGTCAGGACAGACGTGTCGCGCCGGGCCGTTCGCGGCTCGCGCAGCAGGAAATAGCCGACTGGAACGAGGGAAAAGGTCAGCGCCACGCCGACGCCCACCGTCCAGCCGAACGCCTGGCCCGCCAGAAAGCCGCCGACCGGGCCGGTAATCAAGGCGATAATTCCCTCGATGCCCGAACGCATCGAGGAAAGCCGTCCGGTCGCATTGTATTTCTGGCCCTCCTGGACGAGAAGGCCTCCCGTAACCGTGCTGGCGACGACAATCGCGACGCTGACGGCGATGGAGATGTAGAAGAACAAGCGGTACTCGTGCGGAACCAGGCCAAAGAGCGCCCACAGCCCGGCGGCAAGCGCGGAACTGAGAATGAAATACGAGCGGCGGCGCGTGCCAAAGAGCGGAAAGCTGTCGCAAATCAGGCCGATGACCGGCTTCACGTACCACGCGAAGTTGGACCAGAACCAGAAGATCGCGAGTTGGGTAGGTTTGAGGTGCAGTTCGTTTTTGAGCAGCAGGCTGAAGGGCAGCCGCCCGATGACTTTGGGCTGTCCGATGGTCGTGACGAACAGGCCCATCGCAATCAAAATCAGGTAGCGGCGCAGTTCGCCCGCCGGTCGTTCCGGGGCGAGCGGTCCGCTTCCGTCTGCAAGGGCGGCAGTAGGTGGCGTCATAAAAAAATCAATCTCCTTCAGGGCCGAGAACGAGAATAAATCCCCGTTCTGACATGCACAGCCCGCCTGCGCGGGCTGAATACGAATTGCCCGCACGGGTTTCTTTGCGAACTGAAAACGTGTTGGCGATGCGGCATTGCATTTAGCCCTCGAAGGAGGGCTTGCGTTTCAGGTCGGGAATTTATTCCCGTTCCCGGCCCGTCTCCCCGCCAGTTAGATCAAGCATTCCTTCCCGTTCCGCACCCAATACGTTAAGCAAGCGGACGCCAGCGGCAAAGCGGGCTTTCCCTGCTTACGAGTTGAACGCGCTTTTGTGACTTTGACCGGGTTTTGCGGATAGTTCGCAGCGACGGGGGCAAAGTCCTTCCTGCGCGCCTGATTGGAGACGAAACGGGGTTGAATTTGCGGTTAAGTTCGCGGCGAGAAGGAATTTTCGATGTCACGGGCGAAATCAGAGCGCGTATCCTGGCGGGAGGCTGTTTTCCGCTTTTCCTCGAACCATTGTCCGCGTCGTTTTCGCCCGCGTTTACAGGAGGTCGTATGCGTCGCCTGTTGTGTTTGGTGTTTTCCCTGACGTGTCTATCGCTTTGGCGCGGGAGCGCGCCGGTTCGGGCCGCTTCCAACCCGCCTTCTGCCGCGGTCGCCGCCGACCAGAACCCGGTCGCGCCCGGCAAGCCGGTTACGCTGCGTTGGTATTTCACCGGCGACAAAGTGGTCGTGTCGGGCGGTCGCTTCGGGAAGGGCGCGGTCGTGACGGGCCGCACGTCGCTGACTGACCGCCCCGCGAAAACCACGCGCTACACCTTCGACGTGACCTATCACGCCCCAAAGACCGCCGAACTGCCCGCAGGCAAACTGGTTCATGTTCGGTACTTCGTTGTTGTCGAGGTGCAGGCGGGCCTGCCCAATCTGGCCGCGTATCGCGACCCGCACGGCTGGCAGATCAGTTATCTGGGCGGCTGGAAACATGACAACGTCACGACGCCGGACGAGGGCAGCGACGGGCTGGTGTATTTTCAGCAGGAAGACGACAGCGTGGAACGGCTTGCGGTCGCCATCATGCCGGTCAAGGAAATGACCTGCGGCGACCTGATGGACAAAGTGAAGCGTGACATTCCCGCCCACTATAACGAGGTGGCGATCGTCTCGCAGGCCGAGCTGGTTCATGCCGACGTTCCCGCCCAGTGGACGTATTTCACGGGCAAAGACGAGTCCCACCCCGGCACGGTCACGCAATCGGTGGTTCTCGCGTTCGTGCGCGGCGGGCGGGCCTATGTCGTCAGCGCCCGGTGCGCGGCGGCGCGGTTCAAGGCCCGGCAGGCGCTGCTGGAAAACATGGTGAAGAGTTTCCGCTTCACGAACGGCGGCGGCGCGGGCGGCAAACCCATTCTGGCGCAAAAGACCGGGGCAGGGGCGGCGCGTTCGGCTTCGTCGTCGCCCATCGCGAAGCCTGCGCCGGCTTCCGGTTCCAAACTAAGCGCGCCGCCCGCCGCCGCGCCGGTTGCAGCGCCGCCGACCGGCGCAGCGCCCCTGAC
>JBBRNU010000066.1:0-11875 GCA_038230115.1 Chthonomonadales bacterium
ATCCGGGGCGGGGTGGTCATTGACGGGACGGGGGTGAAGCGGCGTCAGGCCGACGTGCGGGTCGAGGGCGACCGGATTATCGCTCTGGGACGATTGAAGCCCCGGCCCGGCGAGCGGGTTATTGAGGCCGCCGGGCTGGTCGTCGCGCCGGGTTTCATTGACACGCACAGCCACGCGGACGGCGGCCTGCTGGAAACGCCGACCGCAGACACGCAGATTCGACAGGGCATTACGACGGCGATTGTCGGGCAGGACGGCGGCTCGCATTTCCCGCTGAAAACGTATTTCGCCGACCTGGAAGCCCGTCACGTCGCGCTCAATATCGCCAGTTTCGTCGGGCATGGCACGGTGCGAACGCAGGCGACCGGCAGCGATTTCAAGCGTCCGGTCACGGCTGGCGAACTCGACAAAATGCGCGGGCTGGTGGCGCAGGAGATGGAAGCGGGCGGTCTGGGGCTGTCGTCCGGGCTGGAATACGATCCCGGCTACTATTCCACGACGGAAGAATTGATTGCGCTCGCGCAGGTCGCGGGCGCGCAGGGCGGCATGTACATCAGCCACGTGCGCGACGAGGGGGACGAGGCGCTGACCTCGTTTCGCGAGCTGATCCGCATCGCGCGCGAGGGCCATCTTCCGGCGCAAATCTCCCACATCAAGCTGGCGACGGCGAAAGTCTGGGGCAAGGCCAACGACGTCCTGCAAATGATGGCGACGGCGAACCAGTCGGGGCTGGACATCAGCGCGGACATTTACCCGTATTTGTACTGGCAGTCCACGATTACCGTGCTGACGCTTTCGCGGGACTGGGAAAACCGGGCGGTCTGGGAAAAGGCGCTGGCCGACGTTGGCGGCGCGGAACACGTCCTGTTGAGCAATTACACGCCGGACAAATCCTGGGCCGGGAAAACCATCGCGCAGATCGCGGCAACGACGCAGCAAGATGCGATTGCGGTAATTCAGGAGATCGTTCGCAAGACGCATGGGGCGGGCGCGACCGGGGGTGAAAGCGTCGTCGTGACTGCGATGACCGAGCCGGATTTGCGCGCGTTTATCGCCGCGCCGCGCGTGATGTTTTGCAGCGACGGCGGCTTGCGCGGCACGCATCCGCGCGGGGCGGGGTCGTTTCCGCGCGTTCTGGGCCGCTACGCCCGCGAAACGCCGACGCTGACCCTGGAACAGGCCGTTTATAAGATGACGGGGCTGCCCGCCGCGCGCATGAATTTTCGCGACCGGGGCGTTGTCAAAGTGGGGAACAAGGCCGACTTGACGCTTTTCGACCCGAAAACGGTTCTGGATACGGCTACGACCGCCGACCCGCAGTCGCCGCCGGTCGGCATTCCCTATGTGCTGGTGAATGGAATGCTCGCGCTGGACAACGGCAAAATTACGGGGGCGTGTCCAGGGCAGGTGTTACGGCGCGTCGGGCGGCTGGGGCGTGGGCGGCGCTGAGGGGGCGAGGTTCGGGGCGTGATGGGAGACGTGGAGAGGCTGCCCCGCGATCTGCGTTACCGGCTCGCCCGCGTTATCGTCGGGAAGAATGGGTTCGTCCTGCACGCCCGTCACGGCGTCGGTTTGCGGCTCGTCGGGAGTGGAAATGGCGCGCGGGGCAGGGGCGGCGAAAGCGGCCAATCGCCGCTCCCAATCTTTGAGCGCGAACCAGAACCAGGTTCCGCCGAGCGTGAGCGTGATGCCGACGCTGTCAATCACGAGGTCTACGAATTTGGCGTGACGCTGTGGCACGAAGCGGCGGTGCCATTCGTCGCCAATCGCATACAGCAGGCTGACAAGAAACGCCGCCCCGAACGCGCCGCGCTTGAGACGGGGCTGCCCGAACTGAACGGCCCGCACGACCAGCAGCGTCAGAATGCCATACGTGACGACATGAGCCAGTTTGCGCGCGGCGTTGTTAACCTTGTATAACGTCGAAACGTCGAGCGGCGGCTGTTCCGGCACGAGCCAGTTCAGCGAATGCTGGATCAGGCGCATCGAGGTCGGATAATCGCCCGCCGACGTGGAGCTGACGAAAATAACGCCCATCCAGAGCAGCAGCGGGCCAATGTAGAGCAAGGCAAGCAGGGTACGGGAGGAACGGTTTCGCAAAATTCGGTCGCCTTGTTTCTGGATTCGGAAATGGAAGCGAAAGGAAGCGGGATCGAAACGAGACTGCCGCGGAAACAAGACGCGAGCGGAACCAAAAACGGCGCGGGAGATACAGTACTACGGATGAAAGCGTTTTTTGTGCGCTGGCGCAGCGCGGCGGGGTTTCGAGAATTTGAACTGTTCGCCGATGTTGAGGTTGGCGCGGCGCTGCTGGACGCGGTGGAAGCGTCGGGCGGGCTGATTCTCTGGCAGGCTGGAACCCTCTGGCGCTGTCCGGGCTGCGGCGACCGCACCGTTCAGGCCGGGCCGTTTCTGGAAGGCCTGCGCCGGGCGGAAGGTCGCTTGACCCGCGAAGAAGGCTGGCGCGAAACGGCCAACGACCCGGACACGCCCGCGCGCCGCGAAGCCCTCGCCTGGATTGCCACTGCCGCCGCGCACCTGGCGGGCTGCGAGCGCGAAAAGGTCTATATCAAGGACGACGGCGCGGACTGCACGTTCGCCGGACAAACGTATCTCTCGCGCGTTTGACCCTGCAGTTGTCGAAAGTTCCTTCGCTCCGCACGTTTGCCGGGCGTTGAAAACGTCCGGCAACAAAGGGCAAGCGTCCTGGCGGACGCCAAACTTGTCGGTAAGGCGCGACGCTCTTGTCTTGACCTTGCCGTCTGGAAGACGGTTGTTTTTTCCTGCCGGACGTTTTCAGCGCCCGACAAACGCCAGCGACTCAACGCGCAATTAACTGCCCAGTACGCCCTTGCCGGACTTGCCAGCGACGCGGCCTGCCGCAGCGACGCCCGGTTTTTCGGCCAGCAGTTTGCCGACCAGGGTTTCGACTTCGGCGGGAATAATCGGGCCGCTGATGATTTTGCGAACGCGCCCGCTCTTGTCCAGCAGATACGTGCGGGGCATCGCGCCTTCCCAATCGGCGTCTATAGATTTTAGGTAAACGTCGTCCGAGAGCAACGGGCGCAGATAAATCGGAAACGCGGGCTTTTGCTTCGCCACGAAACCGGAGATCAGCGTGTTGCGGTCGGGCGTCGAGTCAATCGCGACCGAAAGCAATTGAAAGCCCTGCGCCTGATGCTGCCGGTGCAGGCGCACCAGGTCGGGAAATTCGGCCACGCAGGGCGGACACCAGGTGGCCCAAAAGTTCACGAGCAGCACTTTGCCGCGCGCGGCGCGGATCGCTTTTGCCAACTGAGTCGTGTCGGCGATGGAAAAAGTGCGCGCTTTGCCGGGCGCGGCTTTGGCCGGAGTCTGGGCGACTTCGGAAGCGCCGGGCGGCCCGGCCAGCGTCCGGGGCGCGCACAGCAGCGTTGCGCCCGCGCTCGCCATCAAAATGGACGCGCTGACGCGAAGCGCACGGCGAGTAAGTCGAGTAAAATAAGGCATGGCGGGTTGTCTCCTGTTTGCGGCCTGTCTTGTGATTGATACGGCGCGGGCCGCTGAAAATGCGCCCCTGTTTTCAAACGGACGGTTTGCGGAACGGAAAAAACTCTTCGCGCCGAAACGGTTTGTGTTATACTGAGAACAACGACTATGTTCACGACCGTATTCATGGAATAAGCGACTGCGCGCTTCGCTGAGACAGCGGTCAGCGCAACGGACGATGGGCGCAAAAGGATGGCGACAATGCAGCGACGAACGCTGGGACGCACGGGACACGAACTTTCGATTATCGGGCTGGGCGGCGTGACGGTTGTCGGGATGGCGCAGGCCGAAGCCGACGCGCTCGTAGGCGAGGCCTTGGCGCGCGGCGTCAATTACGTGGACGTGGCCCCAAGCTACGGCGTGGAGCAGGAAACCGAAAAGCGGCTGGGCGCAGCCCTGCGCGGACGGCGCGAGCAGGTATTTCTCGCCTGCAAGACCGGGCAGCGCGACCGGGCGGGCGCGGAAGCCGAGTTACGCCGCTCGCTCCAGCATCTGCAAACCGACCATTTCGATTTGTACCAGCTTCACGCGATTACGACTTTGGAAGAGGTCGAGACGATTTTCGGGCCGGGCGGCGCGATGGAAGCGTTCGCTGCGGCGCGCGAGGCCGGACTGGTGCGGCATCTGGGCTTCAGCGCGCATTCGGTCGAGGCCGCGTTCGCCGCAATGGATCGGTTCGCCTTTGACTCGGCCCTGTTTCCCGTCAATTTCGTGACGTTCGCGCAAGGCAATTTCGGGCCGCAGATCATTCGACGGGCGCAGGAAAAGGGCGTGGCGTGTCTGGCGCTCAAAGCGATGGCGCGCACGAACTGGAAGGAAGACGCCGACCGTCCGTTCCCGCACTGCTGGTACGAGCCGATTTCCGACCCGCATTGGGCTGATCTGGCCCTGCGCTTCACGCTTTCCGAGCCGGTCACGGCGGCAATCCCGCCCGGCGACCCGCGTCTTTTCCGGCTCGCGCTGGACCTGGCCGAGAATTTCCGTCCGATTGAGGAAGCGGAACGCGCCGAACTGCGCGATTACGCCCGCTCGCTCCAGCCGATCTTTCAATACGCGGCCTGAAATTCGCCGTCCGAAACGGAGAGCCATGCGCTTGAAATTGACCCGCCGTTCCGTCAACGGCCTTCTTCTGCTAACCCTGCTGGCGGGAACCGGCGTGTTGGGCGCGGTGCGCGACAATCGCTACGGCGGCGATCTGGCCTGGGCCGCAAATTATACCGAGGGGCTGCGATTGGCGCGGCAGACCGGCAGGCCGCTGCTGCTCAGTTTTCATACGCCGGGCTGCGGGTGGTGCGCCAAAATGGACGGCGAGACGTTTACCGATCCGCAGGTCGTGCAGCAGTCGCAGCGGTACGTGTGCGTGCGGCTGGAAAGCGACGTGGACGCCCAACTCGTCCGGCAGTACGCCGTCGAGGAATATCCGATGCTGCTGATAACCGACCCGCGCGGCGTCGCCGTCGCGCATCTGCCCGGTTACGTGGCTCCCGACCGGCTGGCGCCCGCGCTGGACAAACTGTATCCGCTTGCGTCCAGGCCCGCGCCTTCGGCTGGCAAATCCGCTGAGGGGGCGTTCGTCCCAAAAAGCGGTCGCGCTGGCGCGGAACCCGTCGCTTTGTAGGGAAGCCGCTTCAGCGCGGCGTTTCGTTTTCGTTACGGTTCGTTCTGGAGACTATTCCTAACAATGACCCATTCTAATCATTCTAATCATTCCCGCCCTCTTCATTTTCCGAATGCGCTTCGCGTGGGCGTTACGCTGGGCGCGGCATTTTTGATGGCTCTGCCGCTTTCCTGCGCGCAGAACGCCAGCGTGGAGACCGCGCCGACTTCCGCTTCTGTCGCTGCCAACGCGCCCACCGACACCGCGCTGTCAGGCCCGCCCGCGCCCCTAACCAACGCGGTCGCCACGCCGCCGCAAACGCCAACGGAAGCAGCCGCTTCGCCTGCCACGCCGCAAATCCCGACGCGCGCCAGTTCAGACCCTTCCGCGCCGAGCGCATCCGAGTCCGTCGCGCCCGTTGCAATGGTGGCGAGCGGCGAGGTCGCTCCCACCAGCGCGGAAATGGCGAACGCGCCCAAAGCGATTCGCTGGCGCACCGATTTCAAGAAGGCCCTCGTGGATGCCAAAAAGCGGCATAAAGTGATCCTGGCCGATTTCTATACCGACTGGTGCGGCTACTGCAAGAAACTGGACGCCGAAGTTTACACGGAGAAGCCCGTCCGCGCCCTTTCATCGCGCTTTATTACGGTGAAATTAAACCCGGAAGAAGACCCGACCGCCGCCTACGTCGCCGAACAAATGCGGCTTGACGGCTTCCCCAGCATCGTTTTTTTCACGGTTGACCCCGACGGCAAAGGCAAAGCGATTCACGGCATCAACGGCTTCTGCCCCGCGCCGCGCTTTGTAGCGGAGATGCGTCAGGCGCTCCTACTCGCCAAACGCTGAAAACTCAAAACGTCGCCTTAAAGCCTATTCCCATAGGGACGCTTCCCTATCTCGGTGTAGCGTCTAATGGGATAGGCTCTTAGAAACTATCTCAAAACGAGCGTTGTTTCTTCCGACAATCGGAGTAATCCCCTTTCAGGAGCGGCTCATGTCGGAAGAAACGTCAAAAAACCAACCCTTGCCTACCATCTGGAACGTGCCGGACGCACTGTGGGCGTCCTTTGCCCTGCTGATCCAGACCTACGATCCCGCCCCGCGCCTGGGTCGCCCGCGTATAGACCCCCGCAAGGCGCTGGACGGAATTATTTTTCGGATGCGAACCGGCTGCCAGTGGAACCATCTGCCCAAGGCGTTCGGCGATGATGCCAGTCTCCACCGTACCTGGCAGCGTTGGGACGCTTTCGGATTATTCGACAAACTCTGGGCTGGACTTCTGAGCGCCTGTCACGACCTCGACGGCGTAGACTGGCAGTGGCAAGCCGCCGATGGACAGATCGCCAAGGCGCGCGGGGTGCCAAAAAAAGGGCGCAAGACGAAGCCTGCGGCAAAAACCCCACAGATCGTGGTCGGGCGGGTGTCAAGAAAAGCCTGCTTGTCGAAGGAAACGGCGGCCCGCTCGCCCTCGCGATTAGCGGGGCCAACGTTCCAGACGCGCATTTGCTCGCGCTGACGCTCGACGCGATTGTGGTGGAACGCCCCGAACCGACCGAGCAAGAACCGCAATCTCTGTGTCTGGACAAAGGCTACGACAATCCTACCGGCGAAACCGCTGCCAAGGAAGCGGGCTATACGCCTCCTATCCGGCGCATCGGCGAAGAAAAGTTAGACAACAACGGCGCGAAGAAACACCCGGCACGGCGTTGGGTGGTGGAACGCACCTTTAGTTGGCTGGCTTCCTGCCGCGCGATTTTGGTGCGTTACGACCGCAAATCCGGTAATTATCTGGCGTTGCTAAAACTGGCATGTGCTTTGCTCTGGTTTCGCCGATTGTATCGAAACACCCATTCTCCCTTTTGAGATAGTGTCTTAGCCCCTAGCGCCCTAACCTCCAGTTCCCTTCGGAGGCGGGGGTTAGGGTCAAGCGGTTTTCGACAGCCTTGACAAAGCGCAAGGGCAGGGGTAACATAAGCCGTTCTGACGCGGGGCGCAGGGACAAAGGCCGCAAGCATGGCAGGAGCCGCAAGACAGGCCGCCGCGACAAGACGGAAAGTAACAGCAGCTGTATGGCGAAAACGCTTATCATTGTTGAATCTCCGGCCAAGACCAAAACCCTGAAAAACTTTTTGGGCAGCGATTATGTCGTAGAGGCCAGCATGGGCCACGTCCGCGACCTGCCCAAATCGAAAATCGGCGTGGATACCGAAAACGATTTCGCGCCCACCTACCAGCCCATCGCCGACCGCAAGGACGTCCTGAAAAAACTGGCCGCCGCCGCCAAGAGCGCCGACCACGTTCTGCTCGCCTCCGATCCCGACCGCGAAGGCGAGGCGATTGCGTGGCACCTCGCCGAAGCGCTCGGCCTGAAAAACGCCCGCCGTATCCAGTTCAACGAGATCACCCGACAGGCCGTTCAGCAGGCGCTGCGCGAACCCCGCGACGTCAATATGGAGCGGGTCAACGCGCAGCAGGCCCGGCGCGTCCTCGACCGCTTGATCGGTTACAACCTCTCGCCCGTCCTTTCCAGCAAAATTCAGAAAGGGCTGTCGGCGGGGCGCGTGCAGTCGGTCGCGGTGCGCCTGATTTGCGAGCGCGAGCGCGAAATTCAAGCGTTCGTTCCCGAAGAGTACTGGTCGCTGACGGCTCTGCTGACGCCGCAGCCGCCGGAACCTCGCTTTGTTTTCGCCGCCAAACTGCACAGCCGGGGCGGAACGCGCGTCGAGCCGAAATCGGAAGACGACATCGCGGGCATCCTGAACGACATTGACCGCGCCGAATATCGCGTCCACGACGTGAAAAAGCGCGAGCAGAAGCGCAACGCGGCGGCTCCGTTCATCACCAGCACGCTTCAGCAGGAAGCCGCCCGCAAACTCGGTTTCGGCAACCGGCGCACGATGTCGGTCGCGCAGGGATTGTACGAGGGCGTGGAACTAGGGTCGCTCGGCAGCGTGGGCCTGATCACCTACATGCGAACCGACTCGGTGCGCGTGGCGGCGGAAGCGCAGGCCGAAGCCCTGCAATACATCCACGAAAAGTACGACGCCACGCTGACCGCAAAGCAGGCCGGGTATTCCTACGCCCCGAACGCGCCGCGCCAGTTCAAAACCAAAGGGGCGGCGCAGGACGCGCATGAGGCGATCCGCCCGACGTCGGTGTATCGCGATCCCGAAACTGTTGGGGCGTATCTCAATTCCGACCAGATGCGGCTTTATCGGATCATCTGGCAGCGGTTCGTCGCCAGCCAGATGATGCCCGCCGTGATGGACGTGACGACCGCCGACATCGCGGCGCGCGGCCCGAAAACGACCGGCGACCCCTATATCTTTCGCGCGACCGGCAGCATCGTGAAGTTCGACGGTTTCATGCGCGTTTATACCGAAGGCAAGGACACGGAAGAGGTGTCCGACGACGAGCAGCCGCCGCTTCCGCCGCTCGCCAAAGACCAGCCGCTCGATCTGGACAAACTGGAACCGCGCCAGCACTTCACCGAGCCGCCGCCGCGCTTTACGGAAGCGACCATCGTCAAGGCGCTGGAAGAGCAGGGCGTCGGACGCCCCAGCACGTATGCCAGCATCATTTCGACGATTCGAGATCGCGGCTACGTGGAACTGGAAAGCAAGCGCTTCACGCCCACCGAACTGGGTTTCAAGGTCAATGACCAGCTGGTGAAACATTTCCCCTCGGTCGTGGACGTGAAGTTCACCGCCGACATGGAAACCAAACTCGACGACGTGGAAGAGGGCAAGGCCGATTGGGTGAGCCTGCTGCGCGATTTTTACGGGCCGTTCGCCCTGACCGTGAAAAACGCCAAAGCGGAGATGGAAAACATCAAGCCGCCGCCCGTGGAAAGCCCGTATCACTGCCCGTTCACGGGCAAGGTCATGTTGCTGCGGCAGTCGCGCTACGGGGCGTTTCTGGGGTGCAGCGGCTACCCGAAGTGCAAGCGCATCCTGAAAGTGAACGCCGAAAACGCGCCGGTGGACGGCGAGAACTTCGCTTGCGGCCTGCCGGAAAAAGACGGCGGGCCGTCGGCGGAGGAAAACGCCAAGATGAGCGGCTACGCCGGGGTCAGCGGCGAACCCGCCGCGCCGGTCAATCCCGCCGACCTGCCCAACGCCACGCAGTACGTCTGCCCGGAAGACCGGGGGCGAATGCTGACGCGCCAATCCCGGTTCGGGCCGTTCCTGGGGTGCAGCGAATATCCCAAGTGCCGCACCACCCTCAAAATTGACGCCGCGGGAACGCCGCTGGAAGGGCAGACGTTCGCCTGCACGTACTCCGAAGCGCGGGCGGGCAAAGGCGGCAAGAAGCCGGGCGGACGGACGACCGGCGCGGCGAAGAAACCCGCTGCCAGCGCAAGAAAGTCCGCGACGGCAAAGTCCGTCACAACCGCCAAAACCACGCCCGTAAAGAAGACGACGGCGTTGAAGATAACGGCGAGCGGCGCGGACGGCCCGGCGAAAACAACGGCAAGCGGAACCGCCGTAAAGAAAGCGCCCGTGAGGAAAACCGCGGCTGCCGTCCCGGCGAAAAAAGCCGCGACGAAGGCGAATGGAACCAATGGCGCGACCGCGAACGGGGCCGAGAAAACTGCCGCAAAGGGGTCTGCTGGCGTGACCAAAGCGGCAGCGTCGCGCCGCGCTTCGTCCGCCGCCGTGACCGAGGAGTAATTCTTTGCCCGTCGTCATCACCGCGCTGACCGTTGCGCCGTTCAACACGCCGCTGCACAGTCCGTTCGTCACCTCGCAGGGCGCGGCGGTCGAGGCGCGGGCGGTCGCCATCCATCTGACACTCGACGACGGACGCATCGCGCGCGGCGAGTCGGTTCCGGTCACGTATGTCACGGGCGAGACGATTGACAGCGTGCTGGAAACCGCGCGCCGGGCTGCGCCGCGTCTGGTCGGGCTGGACGCGACGCGCTATCGGCAGGCGTTCGCCGCCATCGCCGAAGCCGCTCCCGACGCCCCCAGCGCCCGCTGCGGCCTGGAAATGGCGGTTCTGGACGCCTGGCGGCAGACGACAGGCGAAACCCTCGACCGATTGTGGGGCGGGGCGTTCGACGCGCAGGAAAGCGACCTCACGATTCCGATTGTGCCGAACGCGGGCGACCTGGCGGAACTGGCGTGGGGCGTGGGGTTTCGGGTCTTCAAATTAAAGGTGGGGGAGCGCGACCTGGAGGCCGATCACCGGCGCGTCCTGGCGGTGCGGCAGGCGGCTCCGGGCGCCCGCTTGCGTCTGGACGCCAATCAGGGCTTCACGCCGCAGGGGGCGCTGGATTTCGTGGCCCGTCTGCTGGACGAGGGCGCGCAGATTGATTTGCTCGAACAGCCCGTGCCAGCCGACGATTTTGAGGGATTGGCCCACGTCGCGGCGCACTGTCCGGTTCCGGTTTTCGCCGACGAAAGCTGCCGGACGCCCGCCCACGCCCTCCGTCTCGCCACGACCACGCCAGTTCAGGGCTTCAACTGCAAAATCAACAAGAGCGGTATTGCGGGCGTCCTGGACATCATCGCCATCGCCCGCGCCGCTGGCCGCCGCCTGATGCTGGGCTGTATGCTGGAAACGCGCTACTCGATTGGCGTATCGCTGGCGCTGGCCTGCGGAACCGGCGCGTTCCACTACCTCGACCTCGATTCCCATCTGCTCGTCAACGAATCCGGCGACAACCCGCATTTCTTCCAGCGCGGCGGTCGCCTCAGCCTCATCCCCGACGCCGAATAATCCCGCCCGTTTCGTCTCGATGCGCCGGTTTTTGACGTGTGAACGCAGGAACCGATAGAAGCCGGCGTTAATCCGTTCGCAGCATTGCTTAAACTTCCTCGACATGGAAAGAGTCAGCATGACCCTCAGCGCGGAGCGTATCAAACCCAAACCGATCACCGCCGAAGAATTCGAGAAATTCGACCCCGACTGGCGGTACGACCTGATTCGCGGAGAACTGCGCCCGATGCCGCCAATGCCCGGTTATGAACACGGCGTTCTCGCCGCCGATTTCGCCGTCGAAGCCGGGAGTTACGTTCGGCAATTCGATCTGGGCGCGTGTTTCGCGGCGGAAACGCGCTTCCTCATCGAACGCAGGCCGGATACCGCCCTGGCGCCGGATTGGGCTTTTATCGCCAAAGCGCGCCTGCCGAAGCCCCGTCCCAAAGGCTTCGCGCCGCTCGTCCCGGATGCCGTTCTCGAAATTCGTTCTCCAGGCGACCGCGAGCGCGCCGTCAAAGAAAAAACGCGGCGCTGGCTGGACGCAGGCGTTCGGCTGGTCTGGGAACTCGACCCCAAAACGCGGACGCTGACCGTCCATCGCCCGGACGCGCCGCCCCGCGCGCTCGGCGTGAACGACACGCTTTTGGGCGAGGACGTTCTACCCGGCTTCGCCCTCCCGCTGCGCCGCCTGTTCGTCGAAGAGGAAGATTGAGCGCCCGACGCTGAACCGAAGCGGGCAAAACGGAGCGAAAAGAGGCGTTTCATCCGCGCCGCCCGACGATATTTCCGAGGATGAAAAAAGCGGCCTGATACCTGTGCGGTTTTGGCTCCCTGCGTACATATCTTCTATGCAAGACCTGACACATAATCATCAGGCGGACGCAAGGGAGGGGCGAAGCGATGCGGGGAGGAATGCTGGCGCTTGGGTTGATGGCGACGCTGGCGGGCGCTGGCGGAGGGACGCTGCCGCATCACTCGGCGGGACAGGAAAAGCCGGAACCGGCGGCGAAAACGGCTGTCAGTTTGTGGAAAATGGAAATCGAG
>JBBRNU010000067.1:0-11783 GCA_038230115.1 Chthonomonadales bacterium
GGAAAACCGCCTGCTCTGGCGCATGAACTTGCAGCGTCTGGACGCCGAAGCATTCCGCGACGCCGTGCTGTCGGTTTCGGGCAAGCTCGATCCGGCGATGGGCGGCACGCTGCTGACGACAAAAGACAACGATTACGTCACGAACGACCAGTCGGGCAACGCCGGTCAGTACGACAGCCTCCGCCGCAGCGTGTATCTGCCGGTCATTCGCAACGCCCTGTTCGACGAGTTTCAGGCGTTCGATTTCGCCGATCCCAGCACGACCCGCGCGAAACGCGCCACCACAACCGTCGCGCCCCAGGCGTTGTACGTGATGAACAGTCCGTTCGTCATTCAGTCGTCGCTGAAGTTCGCGGAGAACCTGCTCGCCCGCCCTGCCGCCAGCGACGCCGACCGTCTGCGCGCCGCGTATGGGAACGCTTTTGGCCGCGCCCCGGAAAAAGACGAACTCGTCCGCGCCCAGAACTATCTGACCGCCTACGCCGGCCGCATCGCGTCAACAGAGCCGGACGCGGCCAAGCGCCGCGCGCTGGCCTGGAAAAGCCTGTGCCAGATTCTCTTCGCGTCCAACGAATTCATGTATGTCAACTGACTGTTCCAAAAAAGAACAATTCTTGTTGGATTGAAGTGTGGTCTCGTTTGCGCGTTTTGGAAAGGAACGGTCAATGCCCTTTCGATTAGACCGTGAGATTCCCTTTGTGGAGGCTGTTTTCAGGATTATTGAAGGTAACGGCTCGGAAGCGGAAGCAATGCTTCTCCTGGTGGAGACAGAATATCGGCATGACGTTCATATTGTTCAACCGCCTCTTGGGGCAACGCTGACGCAGCTTCCCGACGCGCTCTATCAGACGGCAATTAAGGGTAGCTTTTTCTCGTTTATGGCGGATACAAACCTTTTGTTTAGTCCGACGGCTCATTACGATAACCTGACATTGATTTTGCCGAGCGATTATACGCTGAATGCGACTTGGCGGGCGTGGGTTCGTATCTGGCGGACTGGGCCAACATGATTTTTTGGTGCGGGCGCGATGACTGGGATTATGTTCCATTCTATTCAGGGCATATAGTTGATATGATCGCCGATTTTGGGGGTTGGCAGGAAACAGCCTTGCGAGTCATCGAACGGAAATCTGTCCTATATCCCTATACGTTTTCGCGGGAGATTGCCTCTTCAAAAGAGGGCGAATAACGGGAGCGATTTGCGTGAAGAAGCAGGCTTAACAGTCTCGCCGTAAGGAAGGTATTTGCAACGATGGGCCGACATATTATTCAGCCGGTGACGCGGCGCGAGATGCTGATGCAGTGCAGCGCGGGGTTCGGGATGCTGGCGCTGGCCGGGCTGTTCGGCGAACAATCGGCGGCGCTGGCGGCGGGCGCGAAAAATCCCCTCGCCCCGAAACCAACGATGTTTCCGCCCCGCGCCAAGCGCATCATCTTCCTGTTCATGCACGGCGGGCCGTCGCAGGTGGACACCTTCGATCCGAAACCGCTGCTGACGCGCGACAGCGGCAAGCCCTTTCCCGGAGCCAAGCCGCGCGTACAGTTCGCGCAAACCGGCAACCTGCTGCGATCGCCCTGGGAATTCAAGAAGTACGGGCAGTCGGGCATCGAGGTCAGCGATCTGTTCCCGAACGTGGCGCAATGCGTGGACGACCTATGTGTGATTCGCTCGCTGCACGGCGACAACACGGCGCACGGCGGCGCGCTCCTGCAACTGCACACCGGCTCCGACACGCAGGTGCGGCCCAGCATGGGGTCGTGGATTACCTACGGGCTGGGAACTGAAAACCAGAACCTGCCCGGCTTTATCACGATTTGCCCGACGCTCGGACACGGCGGCGTACAGAACTGGTCGAGCGCGTTTCTGCCCGCGCCGTATCAGGGAACGCCCATCGGTCACGCCGACATCCCGGCCTCGAAAGCCGCCATTGACTACATCAAGAACCTGGAAACGCCGAGCGACGTGCAGCGAATGCAGCTGGACATGCTCCAGCAGATGAACGAAACGCAGCTGAAACATTTTGGACATGACCCGCAGCTGGACGGGCGCATTCAGTCGTTTGAACTGGCTTTCCGCATGCAGACCGAAGCGCCGGAACTGATGGATTTGTCGAAGGAAAGCAAGGCGACCCGCGATTTGTACGGCATTGACGAGTCGCCGACGGACAATTTCGGGCGGCAATGTCTCCTCGCGCGTCGGTTCGCCGAAAAGGGCGTGCGCTTCGTGCAGGCGTCGCACAGCTACAAATGGGATCAGCACGGCGACCTGCGGCACGGGCATACCACAAACGCCAAAGAGGTGGACAAGCCGATTGCCGGGCTGCTGCGGGACTTGAAAGCGCGCGGTCTCCTGCAGGACACGCTGGTTTTGTGGGGGGGCGAGTTCGGGCGCACGCCGACCGCGCAGGGCGACGACGGGCGCGACCACAACCCGCACGGCTACACGATGTGGATGGCGGGCGGGGGCGTGAAGCCGGGAACGATTTACGGCGCGACCGACGACTATGGCTACTACGCGGTCGAAAACAAGATGCATGTCCACGACCTGCACGCGACGATCCTGCACCTGATGGGCATGGAACACAAGAAATTGACTTACCGGTACGGCGGACGCGATTTCCGCCTGACCGACGTTTTTGGCGAGGTGGCGCACGGCATCCTGGCCTGACGCCGTGCCTGACCCGCGCCGCCCGCCCGGTCGCTGCCAACGCCCCGCTTGCCGTCTGACGCGAACGGGGCGTTGGCATGACTGTCGCTTATTTTCGACGCTGGCAATGACTCGCCTATCGCGCCGCCTGCGCCATCGCTTGACCGCCGACTCGAAAATCCGCGCCTATCCTCACGTTCCGTTACTCCTTGAAAAATCCGCGAACCTGGCGAATGAATACCTGTGAAACGCCGGACGCGGACGGTTCGTCCAGATTGCTGAGAGCAGGCGAGCGACCCGCTGTCGTCATACCTCCCTCTGGAGATCATATACTCGTGAAGACATCAAACGATTCTTTGCGCCGCACGCTGGCGCTGCTTGCGGTCACGACCGGCGCGCTGTCCGCTCGGCCCTGTTCGGCCCAGACCGCCAGCGCCGCGTCCCCTGCCGCAGCCACGGTGAAATCGCAGGACGGGAATGCCAAGGCCGCCGCGCCCGGAAATCCGCCCGGCTCCAAACCTACCGCCTCGGGGCGCGGGATAGAGGATATTGTCGGGCCGCTGCAGCGCGACCCTGGCTGCCTGGGCGTGGAAACCGCCGGAACGACGAGCGGCAAGCGCGTGGTCTTCGCGTGGTTCAAAAACAAGAAAGCCGCCATGACCTGGTACTACTCGATCCCGCATCAAGTCATGATGAGTATGATGAAGACGCCGCGTTCCGGGCGCGAACCGCTGGTTGGCGTCAAGGACGAAACCACGCCGATTATGATTATCGCCTCCTTCACCCCGGCCAAAAACCCGCAGCCGGGCGTTGGCCTGCCGGTCGCGCAGATCGCCATCGAACTGTACGCGCCCCTGCCCGGCGGTTTCGCGCTGAACGGCGGCTTTGCCCCCAACTCGGTGAAGGTGGAAGGTCTGAGCCGCTCCGAGGCGCCCGCGACGAGCAACAAGCAGCCCTCGCCTGCGCCTCGTAGGTTCTCGATTTTTCGATTTCAAAAAAAGAACCGGGCCGGGGAAATTTCCCCGGCCCGCTTTCTCCTTACCTCACGCTTTGCCGCGTTACGCTTTCAAGTACTTGTTGAACCAGGCGAGGGTGCGTTTCCAGGCGAGGTCGGCGGCGGGGGCGTAGTAGCTTTCGCGCGTGTCGTTGTTGAAGGCGTGGCCCGCGCCCTCGTAAACGTAAATCTCGGCGGTCTTGCCTGCGTCTTTCAGCCCGGCGCGCAGCTTGGCGGCCTCTTCGGGCGGGATGCCGGTGTCTTTCGCGCCGAAGTGACCCAGCAGCGGCGCGGTCATCTTGTCCAACAGATCAATCGGATAATGCGGCTGATTGGGGGTCTTTTCCGTCGCCGAAATGCGCCCATAGTAGGCGACGGCGGCATTGAGCATGGGGGCGTTGGCGTCGAGCAGCATACTGATGCGCCCGCCCCAGCAGAAGCCGACGACGCCGACCTTGCCGTTCGCGTCCGATTCCTGGCGCAAGTGGGTCATGGCTCCTTTCAGGTCGGCCATGATCTGCTTGTCGGAAATGTTGTTGACGAAGCCCATGAGCGGCCCGAACCCGCCCGACATCGGGGGCGGCGGGCCTTCGCGGGTGAAGAGGTCGGGCGCGAGGGCGGTAAAGCCCGCTTCGGCCAGACGGCAGGCGATGCTCTTGATGTGGTCGGTCAGCCCGAAAATCTCATGCACGACGATGACCGCGCCGCGCTTGCCGCCGGTCTTGGGGCGGGCGAGAAAGCCCTTGAACTGAGGCGCGATGCCGTCGGCGCCCGCCTTGAGCGAAACGTCCACGTCGTGATGCGTGATGCTGGCGTCGGCAAGCGCGCGGGTGGTTTTTCCCGGCTCCTGCGCGGCGGCGCCGGTTCCCAGAACTGAGGCCGTCGCGACCGCAGTGGCGCGGCCCAGCAGCGAGCGGCGCGAGAGTTGGTCAAGGCGCGGGTCGAGGGCAGGGTCCAGGGCTTCGGCGGGGCTGCCGGGTTCTTCCAGTCGGTCGGTATCATTCGGCTGCATCATGCAACAGGTCTCCTTCGTGGTAACAATCTGAAATTTGCATTCGCGCTCCGGCCCGCCGATTCCTGCCGCCCGCCATGTCTCTGACAGGCATTTCAAGTTCGGTTGCATCCTCAGGTTGAACAGGCTGAAACCCTTCAACCCTGGGATGAACGCCGGGGGCAACCGAACAAACGTTTTGATTGGGGGCGACCGGGGTTTCAACTCTCGGATGAACCTGAATGTCAGGGCGACCGACCGGAATTTCCCCTTTTGCGCTTCTTTGCGGCTGAACAAAATGCCTGCCGACCGAGGTTCATCCGGAAGCGGCGGGCTTGACGGCGCTTTGCAGCAGGGAAAGGAGGCGAGGGGCGGCTCCTTGCAGGCTGTACTCGCGCTCGATTTTCTGACGCGCCGCCTGCCCCATGCGCGCCCGCAAAGGCCGGTTCTGGCGCAGGGCGTGTAAGGCGCAAACCCAATCCTCCTGGCTCGTCGCCAGAAACCCGTTCACGCCGTTTTCCACGACCTTCTGGTTCACGCCGACCGGCGAGGCCACGACCGGCACGCCGCAACCCATGTATTGAATCAGTTTGTAGGCGCACTTGCCCCGCTCCCAGGCCGCGTCCGGGAGGGGCATAATGCCCACGTCGAAGGTCTGAATGTCGGCCACTTCGGTCGCTTCCGACCAGGCGCGCACTTCGGTCGGAACCCCGTCCCAGCCCACCTCGCCCGACCCGACGAGGGTCACGCGCCCCTGTCCGTTCCGGCAAATCTCCGCCAGAGCGGGCTGCACGGCGCGCAGATACGGCGCGGTCACGGGCGTGCCGATCCAGCCAATCGTGAAATCGGGACGGTCGTTCGTGAAGAGAGGAACAGGGGCAGGCGCATAGCGGTCGCAGTCAATCACGCTCGGCAGCTGCTCGACGCGGGCGGCTCCCGCTGTCTGCGCTCTGGCCGCCAGATAATCATTGCCCGCCACGACCAGGGCCGCGTTTCGCATGATAACGTCAATTTTGTCGCCCAGAACCCGGCGAACGACAGCGCGCGAACTGCGGTCGTACTTGTGGAAAATCGCGTCGTCGTAGTCTACGACATACGGCACGTTCAGGCGGCGCAGAAGCGTTTCGCTCCACGCGGGCAGCCAGGGGAAAAGCTCGCGCTCGATCCAGAGCAGGTCGTAGCGCCGACTGCCGCACAGCGTTATCAGCCGCCGGGAGTAGGCTCCAAGCGCCGACGCGCCGCGATTGGCCTTGCCGGAATAAAGCCCGCGAATGTAATCGTCGCCGAGAAGGGGCGCGTTCGTGACGCGAACGCCGTGCGCTTCCAGATACGGCAGGTACTGAAAAAAGCGCACCCGGCTGCTGGCCCCCAGGACGCCATACGCGCTTAAAATCAAAACGTTCATGAACTTTGTCGTCTTCGGCTGGGAAGCCGCCAAAAGAAAAACCGTGTATGAGCGCGCGAGCTTATACGGTCAATCTGGCAGGCGCAAGTGATTTGTTATAGACGCAAAAAAGGCCGGGATGTTCACTGCCGAACGAAAATAATCTCCCTCTGCCGTCAGGGTTGGTGAAGAAAAGACAATCAATCGCCCGGCGGCTCCTGTCCCTGATAGGCGGCCTGGCGCAGCAGATGATCAGCCAGGACGAGCGCGACCATCGCCTCGACCGTCGCTACCGCGCGCGGCACGACACAGGGATCGTGCCGCCCTTTGGCCCGGAACGTGACCGCCTCGCCGGTCGTCGTGACGGTTTCCTGCGGCTGGCTGATGGTCGCGACCGGCTTGAACGCCACCCGCAGGACAATCGCCTCGCCGTTCGAGATGCCGCCCTGAATGCCGCCCGCATGGTTGGTGGCGGTTCGCACCTGACCGGCGCGCATCACGAAAGCGTCGTTGTGTTCCGACCCGCGCATCGTCACGCTGGCGAAGCCCTCGCCGACCTCGAAGCCGCGCGCGGCGGGAATGGACATCAGGGCGTGCGCGAAATCCGCCGTAAGTTTGTCGAAAACCGGCTCGCCCAGACCGGCGGGAACGCCGCGCGCGACCACTTCGACGACCCCGCCCAGCGAGTCGCCGTCGCGCCGCGCCTGCTCGATGGCCGCGATCATCTGCGTCGAAGCGTCCGCGTCCGGGCAGCGCGTGATTTCCGCGTCCACCAGAGCGCGCGTCACGCTGGCGCTATCGGCTTCAGCCCGAATCGCGCCGACCTGCGTGACGTAGCCCACAATTTCGATCTGATGGCGCTGCGCAAGCAGCTGCCGGGCGATGGCTCCGCCCGCCACGCGCCCGATGGCTTCGCGATACGAGGCCCGCCCGCCGCCCCGATAATCGCGCCGCCCGAATTTCGCCTGAACCGTATAATCGGCGTGGCTGGGACGGTAAAGATCGCGCAGGTCGTCGTAATCTTTCGAGCGCGCGTCCTGATTTCGCACGAGCAGGCCGATGGGGCTTCCGGTCGTCTGGCCCTCGAACAGGCCGGACAGGATTTCCACCTCGTCGCCCTCGCGGCGCTGCGTGGTGATGCGGCTCTGACCCGGTCGCCGCCGATCCAGGTCTTCTTGAATCGCCGCTGTCGAAATCGCGACGCCGGGTGGACACCCGTCCACAACGCAGCCGACGGTCTGCCCGTGCGACTCGCCCCAGGTCGAAAGCCGAAAAAGCGTTCCCAGCGTGCTGCCTGCCATGCGTTCAGTGTACCCCTCATTTTCGCCATCCGGGAAAATTCGCCCTGTCCCTCTCGTTCATTCATCGCGGGATTTGGGCAATCCCGTAGGGGCTTCGCTTGCCGCGCCCTGCATTCCCACAATGCCGCGCGCGCTCCGGCGTCCTATGCGCCCTCTCACGCATACGCCGCGCCCGGCATTGTCATTAAAACGGGTCAGGTCTCTACGAGCGGCAAGTCAGCGCGCCGTGCGAATGCGAACCGTCTGCGCCGCCGCCAGATGCCCGTCGGCGCGCGAAACCGTCAGCGCCAGCGAATGCCTGCCGGGCGGCACGCTGCCCGCGTCCCATAAGCATTCCCACAAATCCGGGCGCGCGGCGGTATAAATAATGTGACCGTCCACTTTGTAGCGCACCGTCACGAAATCCGAAGGGCTGCGCGCCCAGCACGATAGGCGCACCCGCCCGCGCAAGACGTCGCCGCTGCGAATCGGCATCGGCATCGCGGGCGGAGGCGGGGCGGGCGACGGCAGGGGCGCGGCGAGAAAATACGGGCTGGAAATTGCATACCGGTACGCATCGTTGACGCCCGCGTCGTCGGTCACGCTGTAATCGTTCGAGGCGCGCTCGGCGGCGAACTTCAGCGCGTTGCCGTCGAAATAATTCAGACACTTCACGCGCGGAAACTGACGGGGCAGGGCGTTGAAGAGCGTCAGGATTTTACGCTGCGCGAAGTCGGGACGCGCGCGGCCCTCGCAGCGCGCATAGTGCGTGGCCGCGAACTCGCAGATCATGATCGGTTTGCGGGCGGCATAGCGGCGGTACACGAACGCCAGCAGGTCGGCGGGATGCTCCTGCTCGGCGGGCGCGCGTAGATCGTTGTTGTGGTACGTGACGCTGTACATATTCACGCCCACCCAATCGGTCGCGTCGTCGCCGGGATAGTACGCCGCCATGTTGCTAGTCGGCTCCTCATAGGGACACCAGACGAGGGCGACGTTGGGCGCGCGTTTCCGCATGACGGCGTGAACCAGCCGGAATTTGCGCCGGTATTCGACGGGGTCTTTGTGGTAGTTCGTCCAGTTGCCGTTCATTTCCGAGGCGAAGCGCAGAAAGATTTTCGCCCCGGAGCGGGCCATGTCGTCGGCGAGATGGCTCAGGTAAGCGTCGTCGCGCACTTTGTCCAGCCCGCCGTTCGGCTCCAGCGCGATATGGACGAATTTCTGCCGCGCGCCCAGCCAGCGCACCCAGTCCAGCGGCAGGCGCCGCCCATACCCCAGATAGAAAAAGTACATCGCGTGCGGCTTGCCCGTGATACGCTCAAAGGTTGCGGGGTCGCAATGCGGCGTGCCGTTCTCGTCGCGAAGCGTGGCGTTCAGGCTGCCGTCAAAATCAATGAACGCGCCCAGATAACAACCCGCAGGCGGCTCGTATTTGGCGCGCGTGTGGCCTTTTCTGATCTCCTGCGCGGTCGGCGGGCGGGTTAAATACAGCGCAACCTGCGCGCGACCCGGACTAAATTGCTGTCCGGCGCGCGAAAGCGGCGCGGCGATCAGAGAAACCAGAGCCAGAACAAACGGCGGCAGGGCGCGGCGAAGCGCGGGAACGATGGACAGGCGCACGCGGTTCATTCTCCTCTGGCGTCGCGGACGGAAGTGGGGGACGCGGGCGCGTCGGCAGCCCGTTCTTCGGGCGGATTTTGCGGTTCGCGCGGGCGGCGGCGCGGGCGGGCGAATGCGGGCAGCGCGGGCGGCGGCTGATGCGGGTAGTGCATTTCCAGCGCCAGCCGATCCCGATACGGGTTGTAATGACACAGGGCGCGCACGCCCAGAAATTCGGCGACGGCGACCGAGTCGGCCTTCTTTTTCGGGTTGGCTTTTCCGTCCTGGCAGCGGCGTTCCGTCCGGTCGTAGCGCGGGCAATTCCAGCATGACATCCGAAATTGCGCCTCGCTCCTATTTTTCGCCGTCATCGCCTTGTCTTTCCTCCTTGGCAGACTCTAGCGCTGATACGACCCAAGCGGGAAAATCATTGAAGACATCAACATCGTTATCCATTTCCTCTCCTTCAGCGAGGCGAGGCAAATTATGCGCTCCAATCCAAAGAAGTTGGTACTCTCCAGTCGGACTGACGGTAGCGGAGTCGAACAATACAAAACCAGCGTCATGCCAGTTATTGAGGATAACATATCGCTTGGGAAGCCCTAACAACTGACGCGCTTGCAAAGTGTCGCGAACGCTTTCATCCAGAGAATCCACACCGCAAGATTCTGAGTAGCCCCGCTCTGTCAGCAGCCACTTGAGCGAAGGAGGAAGCAGACAATCCATTTGCTGCTCGGCCTCAAAAATGGAGCGGATAGATTCGGGATGAACCCCATCAAACCAACTAGCATTCTGATGCACAAAGAATTGAAACTCGGCTTGAGTCATAGAAGGTCAATTTTGACGCCAACAGATTTGGCGCTCAGGCGATTTGTTAGTTGGTGGAGATGAGGAGAAGCAGTGTGCGCTTCAACCCTGAAATCGAATGTTATAGTGACACGCGATGCGAGTAATTCATCTTGTGCCTCGCGATGACATTTCCCGCTCCGTTCGCCTGAGTGTCCGCACTTCTATGCCCTATTGTATCACATACGGGCCAGACGTGCAAAACAGAGACATGTCGAATACGCGCGCTTCCGTTCCTGACACGTCGGACTCGGCTGACGTTGAACCATAAACAAAAACAAATCGGAACCGCTCAAGAGTGAGGCCGGTTCCGATTTGAAAATGCTGGACGGTTCGCTAGCCATTTTGACAACTCGCGGCGCGTCAGAAAGCCTGCGCTACACGCGGGCGGGCTGCTTCTCCGAACGTTTCCGCAGCGTCGCGTCCAAAATTCGCTTCCGAATGCGTATATTCTGCGGCGTAACCTCAACCAATTCGTCCGGCCCGATGTACTCGATGGCGCGGTCCAGCGACATTTCCGTCGGCGTTGTCAGGCGAATTCCCATGTCGGCGTTCGAGGAGCGCATGTTGGTAAGGTTCTTCGTTTTGCAGACGTTGATTTCGAGATCGGTGTCACGCTGGTGCTTGCCGACGACCATCCCTTCATAGACCGCGGTGCCAGGTCCGAAAAATAGGACTCCGCGCTCTTCGGCGTTGGAGAGGCCGAAGGGATTGGTGACGCCGCTTTCCGTAGCGATGAGGGAGCCGTTGCTGGTCTTGCCGATGTCGCCGACGTAGGGCTTGTAGGCGTCGAAGAGGGTGTTGATGACGCCGGTGCCGCGGGTGGCGGTCAGGAATTCGTTGCGGAAGCCGAGCAGGCCGCGCGTCGGGACAATATAGGTGAAGTAGACGCTGCCGTTGGCGGCGCGCATGTCGAGCATTTCGCCTTTGCGCTGGCCCATTTGCTCGACGACGACGCCCTGATGCTCTTCGGCGACTTCGATTTCGACGCGCTCGAAGGGTTCGAGGCGCCGCCCGTCGTCGTCAAAATGGTAGATGACTTCGGGCTGGGCGACCTGGAGTTCGTAGCCTTCGCGGCGCATGGTTTCGATGAGGATGGCGAGGTGGAGTTCGCCGCGCCCGGAGACGAGGAAGGTGTCGGGGGTCTCGGATTCGCTGACGCGGAGGCTGACGTTGGTTTCGAGTTCTTTGTAGAGCCGTTCGCGGAGCTTGCGGGAGGTGCTGAACTGCCCTTCGCGTCCGGCGAGCGGGCTGGTGTTGACGCCGAAGGCCATGCGGAGGGTGGGTTCGTCTACGCGGACGGTGGCGACGGCTTTGGGCATTTCGCGCGAAGCGATGGTTTCGCCGATGCTGACGTCGGGGAGGCCGGAGACGATGCAGATTTCGCCGGCGGAGACTTCTTCGACTTCGGTTTTTTTGAGGCCTTCGAAGACGAAGGTGGAGACGATTTTGCCGGCGCGGATGTCGCCGTCGCGGTTGACGATGGCGATGTTTTCGCCGGGGTGGACTCGTCCGGCGTGGATGCGCCCGATGCCGAAGCGCCCGCGATAGTCGTCGTAGTCTATGCTGGAGACAAGAATCTGCAGGGGGGCTTCGGGGTCGCCGACGGGGGCGGGGAGGCGCTCGACGATGGTGTCGAAGAGGGGTTTGAGGTCGGTTCCGGGCTGGTTGTGGTCGAGGGTGGCGACGCCGTGGCGGGCGGCGGCGAAGACGACGGGGAAGTCGAGCTGCTCTTCGCTGGCGCCGAGTTCGACGAAGAGGTCGAACGTCTGGTCGACAACCCAATCGGGTCGGGCGTCGGCGCGGTCAATTTTGTTGACGACGACGATGACTTTGTGGCCCATAGCGAGGGCTTTGGAGGTGACGAAGCGGGTTTGGGGCATGGGGCCGTCTACGGCGTCTACGAGGAGGAGGATGCCGTCTACCATTGCCATGACGCGCTCGACTTCGCCGCCGAAGTCGGCGTGGCCGGGGGTGTCTACGATGTTGATTTTGAGGTCTCTGTAGGAGACGGCGGTATTTTTGCTGACGATGGTGATGCC
>JBBRNU010000068.1:0-11728 GCA_038230115.1 Chthonomonadales bacterium
CAGCCCGGCCAATCCCAGCAGCGCGAGCGAAGCGGGGTCAGGCAGAGAACAAACCGCGCGCAGCATCCAGACGAAGCCCCCCGCCACGCCCAGCCCGACGAGCGCGAACACGAGCCGGGAAACGCCGGTTTCGGCAAAGCGGCGGGCCGGGCCGAACTCCAGTCCGCCCCCGGTCGCCTCGCTCCCGCGCTCCATGCCCTGCGCGATTTTCTTGACAAAGGCGATGTTTTCGCCCGCCGGGTCGTCGCCCGCCAGCGTCAGCAGGCGCACGTAGCAGAAGCGAATGTTGCGCTCTCTGACCGCGCGCACGAAGCGGTCAATGATCTCGTCGGGGGATAATTGCCCCATTTCGGCGATTTGGATGCTATGCACGCGCACGTAATCGCCCCGCAGCGCGCTCGTCACCGTCTCGTCGCCCCGCTGCTTGCCGAACTCCACCGCGCCATACGCCATGCCCGTCGGAGCCAGCGAAACGTCGCCGGGTATCGCGGGGGCTGTGGGCGCGGCAGGGTCGCGAAATGCGCCCGCGACCGCTTTCTCCAGCCCGCGATACCCCATCACATCGTCGCCATTGAAGATGATCGTGCCGGCTCCCTGCGCGTGGAGGCCGTTCAAAACCGCCTGCGCCGAGGCCAGACCGATGCCCGCGAAATTGCCGGTGCGCGCCGCGATATGCAGCCGGGCCGCCTGCGTCGCTTTCACGGCGTCGGCGGGCAGGCCCATGCCTAATGTGCGAAGCGTGTTGTATTCGGCGCTGATGTAAATTTCCGTCGCGCCCGATGTCCCGGCATTCGTCACGCCTGACGCCCCGCCGTCGGGCGCGGCCTGAAGATGGAAGCGGGTTCCGTGCAGCGTGAAAAATGCGACGTTGTCGGTTCGGTCGGTCGGCGCGGTTCCGGGGCGAATGCCATGCGTTTGCAGGGAGTGGGCGATGCGCGGGAGCAGAAGGGGCGAGGCCAGAGCGACGTCGGTGTAGTAGCTGCCGCTGGGCGCGAAAACGCGGGTCACGCGCGCCGCGCCGCCCTGTTCCAGCGAGCCGAGCGTTTCTTCGGCGATGACGAGCGTACTCACGCCCTGCGCCCGAAACTGCGTCAGAATATCCGGCAGCGGCTTTTGCGCGGCCTGCGCCAGGCGCGAAACCTCGTCCCATTCCAGGGCGATTTCCACGCGGCGATTGCGCGCCTCGACGTGCCAGCGCGCCCGCGCGCCCGCCAGCCCCGCCAGCGTTCCAGCGGCAATCAGGAGCGCCAGAACAAGGTTTACGCCCCGCAGCTTCATTCGCATCGCCGCCAACTCATGCTTTTCATTTTAGCGTTCCCATTCCTCGCCAGACGCGGGCGCGTTCGGAGTGGCGGGCAGCAGACGCCGCCCGCCGAGCGCGATAATCAGCAGCAGCCCGGTCGCAAATCCCCCGACGTGCGCGAGATAGGCCACGCCGCCCTGCTGCGTCAGCATATCGCCGCCCAGCCATTGCGAGCTGATGAGCTGCAGCAGAAACCAGAACCCGATTACCAGCAGCGCCGGGACTTCGATGAGCGTGCTGATGATGCCGAAAATCGGAACCAGGCTCAGAATGCGCGCGTGCGGATACAGCAGCAGATACGCGCCCATCAGCCCGGCAATCGCCCCGCTCGCGCCTACGGTCGGGATCGGCGAGCCGGGGCCGCTGGCGATGTGCAGCAGGGCCGCGCCCACGCCGCAGGCCAGATAAAACAGCAGGAAGCGTCCGCGTCCCAACACGTCTTCGATGTTGTTGCCGAATATCCACAAGTACAGCATGTTGCCGCCGACGTGCAGCCAGCCGCCGTGCAGAAACATGGAGGTAAAAATCGTGAGCCAGGCCGGGCGCAGAACCAGCGGCGTCATGCCCCCGGTCGTCGCGCCGGTGACGTAGGCCGGAATCAGGGCGTAGCGAAACGACAGCCCTCCAACGACTTCCTGTACGCGAACCGGAACGCCATAGCGCGAGCGGGCGACGGTTTCGATGGTCACGCGGGTCGCCTGGTCGGCCAGAAAAATCAGGATGTTGGCGATGATCAGCAGAATGCAGACAACGGGAAAGCGCCGGGTCGGGTTATTGTCGCGCAGGGGGATCATGGGCGTGCCTCCGCTCGGAACAGTCCCGGCATTGTAACACGAAAGAAAGCGGAATTTCAAGGCGCGGCAGGCGGACACGCGAGAAAACGCGCCCGCGTCGCAAGAAAAATGGCGGGAACGGGCCATAAGCGAGCGCAGGGCGGCGAAACGGAGGGCGGGAAAGAACCGGCTCCAGGCGAACGAGGCGAGGCGCGGGCGAGCGCGACGCGGCACGGAGGGAAACGCAGGAAGCGAGCGCGGCGTCCGACGAAAGGATGGGCCTCTCTCCTCGAACGCCGCGCTCAGGCGGACGAAACCGAAATCCCGTCCAACGCGGCTACATTGTCGGCCCAACTCCAGACTTTCTTGAGGCGAACCTGACAAGAATACGGAGAAAACATGACAATTTGGCAGGTTGCCGTCCGTTGGAAAATTTTAGAAAGTCTTTAGAAAAGCCCTTGACGAATTCTCCCCCCCCCGTGTTATACTCAGGGTGTCGTTGAAATTCGCGCAAACTTTGCGATGCGAAATGGGAACGCGTTTGGCGCACGGTTGAAAAGGAGGCATTTGTATCGGCTGACATTTGAGGTTGCGCTACAATCTCGGCTCACCGGTTCTCAGCGGAGGTACGAAACATGGCGGAGAAAGACGATTGCGGGTGCGGTGGCGGTGGTCGCGAGAATGACAAAACGCGCCGGGAGTTCTTGCAAAGCGTTGCTGTCGCTGGCGTAGGCGTTACTGCGGCCCTGATGATGGGAACCGCTTCCACGCCAGCAATGGCTTACGACCAACTGGACACGTTCGCTGAAGGACGCGATGCGTGTTTCCGAAACAATTGCGGGGGTCTCACGGGTTGGCATGAGCAACTATGCCGCGCGCGGTGTCAAGGCGAATACCTCGTGTGCAAGGCAGGACAGGCGCTGGGCCGGTTGAATGACGCGCTACAGGAGGGCGTGGACTGGCTGAAAGACCATCCAGACTTAGTCAATGGAACGCTCCTCTTTTTCTTAGGAGTCGGGCTTATTTTTCTCATCGGTCCCGCGGGCGGATTGTTGATATTCGCATAAAGGAGACATTTTCATGCCTTTCGAACCACCCATGACGCCCATAATCGCATCCTCACAAATGACGCGAACGCGCGCCGATGGCGTCAAAGTCGCCATTCGCGTCAACATCGGAACCCCGACCCCTATCCCGCCGGAGGCCAACATGACCGGCTGGTACGCCACGTTGCAAATTCTGGGCATCCAAAACGATAGCGAAGTCTTTACCTGCCTGGGCAACGACTCAGCCCAGGCGCTTGGCGGAGCGATTTGCTTTCCCGGCGTCATGCTGTCCGCGATGCCCTTCGCGCATGAGATCGACTTTTCCAACATTCCGAATTTCGGCTTCCCCATCTGGCCGGTAAGGCCGTCCAGCCCTGCAGTTGGAGGCTCCCCCGCGCAGGCGGGCGATCCGGTGCAGGAATAGTTTGTGCAGCCCTGACACGGAGAGTCTTTCCGTGTCAGGGCGCAGGCGCGCAATACAGGGTGTTGCAAAAGCGGAGATTTCGATTCGCCTTTGAAATTTTTCGCCGGATGCAGCGCCCTGACCATTTGATTTCAGTAATCAGTAATAGCGCGCTGGCGGCTTCTCGCCCGACCAATTCCCGCAGAGGTGTCCAACTAATGAATGTGCGATGCGAGAGCGCAAGCCGCGCTCTTCTCGTTGGGAGCGGGCTTGGATTGGCGGCCTTATGCGTTGTTCGGCAGAGTGATTTGAACGCCAGCGCGCAGGCTGTGAAAGCGCGGGATGCCGATCCTGCGTATCCGCCGCCGTTCCAAGTGCGTTTTCCAGTTACAGGAACCACGCCGCGTGATCCCGCCAACGGAGACCGGGGATTGGCCGCGCTTTATCCGCTCCTGAAAACCTATATTGCCAGGCATAATGGCGTCTTAACTGGCGACATCTCCGATTTTTACAAAGACGTGTATCGCAATCTGGCAGCCTACAGCGTTACCGAAGCGCAGTTGAACGCAATTACGCACAACGACGACGCGCGCTATGCCGACACGCTGCCATCGCTGGCGGCGCGGCAAGACCTGGCGACTTACCTGCCGTATTCTATCGTGTCCACGCGGCCCGACGGAACGCCGACTACGGGCGCGGGGGCAGGCGGCGCGCATGACGTGTTGGCTTACACAGACATTTATCTTTATCCAAATCGCCGACATCACGCTGAAGGCGGCGAGTTAGTAAACCCAACCGGTGCGTTCCGCGTTCTGTGGGACAATGGCGCGGTCATGGCAATTCCCTATGATCAAATGGTCTATGCGCTCCAAGCCGATGGCGTGTATCGCCTCGCTTTCCCGAACCAAGCCGGTCTGCCGCAGGACGCGTTGACCTACGAACAGCTCAAGTGCGAAACGCAATTTGCGCGCCATCCAAAAGCCTCGCGGAGCCGCATCGGTAGTCGCGACGATAATGTAGGCAGTGGACGCGGACTTCCTGAAAATGCCCCTTAATACAAACAGCGTAATCAGCGGTATGATATTCATCGTCATCAGCGGCGTGGTTTTGCTTCCGGTCTGACCTAACTTTAGCGCCAGACCGCTTGCTTTTTGCATTGGCCTGAATTGCTTTTGGCAGCGGCTCGGAAGGAAGCAAAACGTGACTTATTTGATGACGGACGTTATTCTGTCTCGCCCCATGACACGCACTCGCGTGGACGGAGTGCAGACCCAGGTGGAAATCCGCTTTGGCAAACCTACTCTTACTCCGACTAAGAACGGAGAGCCGCCTACGGATTATTATTGCCCCATTCAACTGGATGGCTTTCAAGACGATAGAATCTATATCGCTTACGGCGAAAGTACGGTTGACGCCGTAATCAATGCGTTTACGCTGGCCCCGATTCTTTTGGGGTCTTCGCTGATTGCAAAAGATTTGGACTTCGCAGAACTTCCGAACTACTGGTTCCCGATTCTGCCGCCCGCTCCGCCAGAGCCGGAAGACCCGCACGCAACCCAAGCCGAGGGAGCCGAAGGGTAGTCGCCAATGGTTTTTGACGGCTTGCCTTCAAACAGTTCGCTCGGAAGCGTGTTTCACGCTCGGTCGATACGTCAAAACGCCTGGTTCTTCTTTCGCGGGAGAACCAGGCGTTTTGACGTTTTCGGAACGGTTTAAGCCTGACCTGACAAAAATACGGCGACAAGTTTGACTATAGAACCGAGCAGGGCGCGCTGCAAAAGATTTTAGAAAATAGGCGACACGGGCGATTGGGAGATAAACTACCCCGTGCCATAATCAATCAGAGAGTTTTTAAGAACCAGCGACGGCCAGCGGCTTTTCCTTCGCAAGCGGCTGATACATTTCGGAACTGAAAGGCGCAAAGCCATCGGGCCAACGAACCGTCATATTGCACAGCAGGCGCAGTTGCGTCGGAGCCGGGGACGGGTTGACCCGTTCAACGGTAATCGTCAGCGCTTCCGCCAATCGCTCGTAAGCGCTGTTAAGGAGTTGAAAAACGTCTTCGGTCAGGTAGCGCGGGCAGAAGCCGACCAAATGATAATCCCCCGGCGTGGTTGCGTCGGTTCGGAGCGCTAAAGCCGCTGAATCGTGCGCGTTTTGAAAATCGTGCATGAGGCGCAGGCGTTCGCCGGGTTGCAACGAGAGAACACGCTTCTGGGCGCATTCGCCCATGTGCCTTAAACTGTGCGCGAAGAAGTGAATGCGGTACCGCCCTTCGCTGTCTTTTTCGGGACAGGGGAATACCTCAAGAGTATCGGTGGCGCGCTTGCCGCCGCTGCGGGCCAAAAGGCTAAGCGGGTCCGCTTCTTCTTTTGGAAAATTCAGCCACTCGACATAATCCTGATAATCCGGGCGGGAGAGTGGCAGCGTGCGATTGCGGAAAAGCGGGAACAGCGTCTCGGAAATGTAAGCGACATGCATGTCGGGAAACGACGGGAACGGGCAAAAGCCTCGCGAATCACGCGCCTCGATAGCTCCTTGAATGTACTCGAAACGATAGTCGTGATCGGAGGCTTGCAGCTTCCCTACGGGAAACCAGCGCGCGGTTTCCGGGTCGCGCCAGGCGAGAAAAAGCGTTTTTGTCATTTTGTTTCCAGTAGTTTCTTACGGTTGATACGAAGCATTTCTCGCGCGAACTGCCAGGCGATCAGCGAGATGCGCGTGGGTGGGATTCGCGTGAAAAGACGGTCAATGGCAATATCTTCTATGGCCTCCAACTGGCGAAGCCACCGTACAGATGCTTCCTGACAACTTTGTGCGGCTTCGTGAAACGCTTCTCGTGTTTTCATCGGGTTGCTCTGTTCCGCGCCGAGAAAAAATGCCGACTTCGCTTTTTCAACATAGGCGTCAACAGTTCTCTGTCGGTCGCGTGTCGTCAACCGCTCGTTTCGCTCTCGGTCGGAAATATGACAGCCAAGACAGGAAGCGTGGTCATAAGTGGGCGCAAGGTATCGCGACGCCGCCTTATCGGCATGATGCGCGAACGGCTCGATGACAGCCCAATTTTCATGATGTCGGTCAGTGTTGCCAATCCAGGCGTCCAGCATAAGATACCCGACAAATAGTTCCTGAGCGGTTGTTACGCCATCTACAGGCTTCCATTTTTCAGGAGGCGGAAGCGCCACCTGACATTTTTCGAGACTATCCATCACAACTTGAACTGTATGTTGTGACAGGCCGAAGTTGCGAATCGTTCCAGAAGAGGGGTAATCTTCAACCTGCTCGCGCAATAATTCGTTTCCATGCCGCATACTGAAGCCTGATGGAAGCAATGTGGGGGTAATCACACCCGCTTCTCCGTCCAAAGCCGCCAATTCGTAGCGAGCGCAAGGCAACCCCAATGCCAACGCAAGTTGCTCCGCTATTTTTTCCGACCAATCCTCGCCTGTGTTGGGGCGAGCGAGTTTGAACAGGCTGCTCCCCAACTCTGGATGATCGAGCCAAAATTTCGGTTTCGTTCCCATATATTCCATGTTCGCGGCGGATTGACGCGCAACCTCGAAGACCGGAAATTCATTTTCGGGAACGTGGCTCATACTCGCTCTTTCGACACCCGATGCGGAAAATCATTTTTGCCCGCAGTACCGGCATTAGTGACGAAGGAGTTACTCTAGAAAAGCGCTGTTTTGACTTCGGAAAGTCAGGACGACAGCAAGGCAAGTTTTCGTAATCGCAGCGAGGAAACTCCAAGTTTCCTGAAAATCGAGAAAAGGACGGTTCATGAACAGCGAAGCGGAATTGCAGGCGTTTATTGCGCGGCATGTTGCGGTGGTGGAGCCGCTCGTGCGCGAGGCGGAACTGGCGGCATGGGATTTGCAGACGACGAGCCGCGCGGAGGCCAAAGCCCGGTCGCAGGACTTGAGCGCCAGAGTCGCCAAAATCTACGCCGACCCGCAGGATTATGCGTTCCTGCGCGATCTGCCGACGGACAGCCTGCGCGACGCGCGGCTGGCCCGACAGCACGAACTGCTGCGAACCGCCTATTTGGGCAGTCAGATGACCGACGCCGTTATCGAGGAGATGATCGCGCTCGGCATCGAAATCGAGGACGTTTTCAACACATACCGGGCGCGCGTGGGCGAAAACACGGTCAGCGCCAACGAGATTGAAGACATTCTGATCACGTCCCAAGACGTGGCGCAGCGTCGCGAGGCATGGGCGGCGAGCAAATCCATCGGCGCACAGGTGGCCGAGAAGGTTTTGCAGTTGGTGAGACTGCGGAACCGCGAGGCGCAGCGGCTGGGTTTCGCCAATTATTACGCGATGGGGCTGGCCCTGGAAGAATTGGACGAGACGCGCCTGTTCGCCTTGCTGGACGAACTGGGCCGCGCGAGCGAAGCGCAGTGGCATACTTACAAGACGGGACTGGACGCGGAACTTGCCGCTCGGTTCCAGACCACGCCCGACCTGATTCGGCCCTGGCATCACGCCAACCCGTTTTTTCAGGAGCCGGGGCCGGGCGAGGCCGACCTGGACCGCTTCTTCGCCGACAAAAATCTCGAAGCCCTGACCGCGCAGTTCTTCCAGACGATTGGCCTGCCCGTAGACGACCTGCTGCAAAAAGCCGACCTGTATGAGCGCGAAGGCAAGTGCCAGCACGCCTTTTGCATGGACGTGGATCGGCAGGGCGACGTGCGCGTGCTGTGCAACAACCGGCCCAGCGAGCGCTGGATGTCCACGATGCTGCACGAGTTCGGCCATGCCGTGTACGACAAATTCAACGACCGCAGTCTGCCGTTTTTGCTGCGCGCCCCGGCGCATACCCTGACGACCGAGGCGATCGCCCTCTTCATGGGCCGCCTGACCAAAGACGCGGGCTGGCTGCATCGGTACGCGGGCGTGGCGCAGGACGAGGCCGACCGCATCGCGGGTCTGGCGCGGCGCGAGTTGCGCGATCATCTGCTCGTGTTCATGCGCTGGTGTCTCGTCATGACCCATTTCGAGCGCGCGTTGTACCAGAACCCGGAACAGAACTTGACGACGCTGTGGTGGGAGTTGGTGGCGCGCTATCAGAATGTGATCTGCCCGGTCGCCGACCGTCCGCCGCATTCGTGGGCGGCGAAAATCCACCTGGCGACGGCTCCGGTCTACTATCATAATTACCAGTTGGGCGAGATGGTCGCGTCGCAGCTGCTGCATCATCTCAAGACGACGGTTCTGGCGGACGACGCGCCGAACGCCCTGATCGCCAGCCCGAAAGTCGGCCAGTATTTACGCGAGCGGATTTTTGCGCCGGGCGCGACGCGGGCGTGGGAAGCCTGGCTGGAACACGCGACCGGCGAGCCGCTCAATCCCGCCTATTTCGCGCGTCAGTTGGAAGAAGGCTGAGAAACGCTTGCAAAAATCGTTCTCGCCCGCCGGAAGGCGGGCTTCTAACACGCGAACCGAGCGGCATTCAACCCGCCGCACGGGTTTCACAATTCCAGCCGGGGGTTTTGACCCCTCGGCTTCTTGAAGCCGACGCTGCGCTGCGGCAAACGCGCGCCAACCCTTGAAGGCAAACAAAGGCGGTCCGCGAAGGCAAAGGACGCGAAGACGAAAAGAAGAAGGGAGTCGTCGTGGTTGACCCTGTAGTTGATTCTGTAGATGTGTATCGCCCGCGCCTGCATTTTACGCCGCCCGCAGGCTGGATGAACGATCCGAACGGGCTGGTCTGGTTCGAGGGCGAGTATCACCTGTTCTACCAGCATCTCTGGCCCCGGCATTGGGGCCACGCCGTCAGCGCCGACCTGCTGCACTGGACGCACCTGCCGATTGCCCTATACCCGGACGAACTGGGCGACATCTGGTCGGGCAGCGCGGTGGTGGATACGAACGACACCAGCGGCTTTTTTGACGGCAAGCCGGGGCTGGTCGCCATCTTCACGCACCATCACGAAACGGGCCACAAACAAAGTCTGGCGTTCAGCCGCGACCGAGGGCGAACCTGGACGAAGTATGCCGGCAACCCGGTTCTGGTCGGCCCTATCCACGATTCGCGCGACCCGAAAGTATTCTGGCACGAACCGGGCGGGCAGTGGGTCATGCTGCTGACAATGGGCGACCGGCTGGGGTTTTTCACTTCGCCCGACCTGAAAGCCTGGACGTTTGCCAGCGCGTTCGGCGATCAGGCGGGCGTCACGGTTTGGGAATGCCCCGACATTTACGCGCTCCCGGTGGCGGGCGATGCGAAAAATCCAAGCCGCGTGAAGTGGATACTGCACGGCAGTTGGCTGAAAGCGACGTTTTCGGATAGCGACGGCAAATCGGGGGCGCGCTACTTCGCGGGCGATTTCGACGGCGCGGCGTTTACCCCCGACCCTGATCACGCGCAGGGCCGTCCGCTGAGTTACGGGCGGGACGATTACGCGCCGATCACGTGGGCGAACGCGCCGAAGGGACGCGGCCTGCTGCTGGGCTGGATGAGCGCCTGGAATTACGCCGACAAGACGCCGACCCGATCCTGGCAGGGCGCGATGACGCTGCCGCGCGAACTGACGCTGGTTCCGTCGCCGGACGGCCTGCGTCTCCTGCAAACGCCCCTGCTGGAACTGCAAACCCTGCGCGGCGAACCCGTTGTCGTGACCGACCGGCCAATCAATCCGACCGCGAGCCTGCGCGTTCCCTGCGACGCCGACGCTTATGAAATCGAACTGGAATGGCGGATTGGCGCGGCGTCGGAAGTCAGCCTGCAGGTTGGACAGGCGGAAGCGCAGCGAACGACCATCGGTTTTGAGGTCGCGTCGGGAACGTTGTTCGTGGATCGCAGCGCGTCGGGCATAACGGATTTTCATTCCCAATTTGCTGGTAGGTCGGCGGCTCCGCTGTCCATCGAGAACGGAAGCCTGCGTTTGCATATCATCGTGGATCGCTGCTCGGTCGAGGTATTTGCAAATGAGGGCGAGGTTTATATCGCGTCGCTGATTTTCCCTGCGCGGGCAGGGCAGGAAATCGCGGCGCGCTGCGTCGGCGGCGACGCAAACGTAACCCGTCTGGCGCTGTACCCGCTCGCTTCGGCCTGATTGTGCGGAAAACGCAACTTCAAATCGGAGCGATGCTGGCGCGTAGACGAACTCAATTTCGCGACGGAAGCGAGCGGGCGAGAAAGGCGGGACAGCATGGGGCGGGACGAAGTGCGCTGGGAGCGGATGTTTCAGGACGAGTTGGAGCAGGCGTTCGCCGCCTGTCCCGTAGTGTATTTCCCGTATGGCCTGTGCGAACCGCACGGCCCGCATTGCGCGCTGGGACTCGACGCCCTGAAAGCCCACGCCGTCGCGTGTCTGGCGGCGCGGGCGCACGGCGGCATTGTGGCCCCGCCCGATTACTGGCATATCCATGAAATTTCCGGGTACGCGGGCTGGGCCGCGCGCAGCATCGGCGAAGTTCCCCGCGCCTGGATGACCGCCATTCCGCCCTGGCAACACTTCAAAAGCATCTGCTACCACCTTCGCACGGCGGACGCGCTCGGCTTTCACGCCGCCATTTTCCTGACGGGGCATTACGGCCCGAACTGGCACGACCTTAAAACCCTGCTGGAACTGGTTCAGCCTTATGTTGGAACGCGGCTGTACGGCCTGTCGGACTTCGAGGCCAACCTGCCGGGCTTCGACGGCGACGGCAGCGCGGGCGACCATGCGGGCAAAGTCGAGACCTCGCTGCTGTGGGCGTTGGAACCGGAGGGGGTGGATATGTCGCGCCTGCCCGACGCGGGCGCGTCCGGGTCGCCGCACTTCGCAATGGGATCGAACGCCCGCGAGGCCAACCGGCGCGTCGGCGAACGTATGGCCGCTGATGAAGCCCGCTGGCTGGGCGAAAAAGCGCGCGAACTGCTGACGACTTACGCGCAGGAGCCGCCCGGCCCGCGCCTCCAAACGTTTCAGGACGTAGAAACGCTATGGGCGAGGGTCGTTGCGCCGCGCCTGAACGAATTTCGCACGATGCAGGCGTGGGGCGACGACCCGCCGCCCGATGAAAACTCCGTCTGGCGAGCCAACTGGCCGCTCCCCACCCCGCCGTTTTAAGTTCCCGGAAAGTTCTGTTCACCTAACCTCTGAACTTGAGAGGCGATGCCACCTAACCCCCCGACCCCCTTCCCCACCGGGGAAGGGGGCGATTGAACAAGAACCCTGCGCTTCTTCTCAAAAAGGAAAGCGAAAAAGAAAAA